>JARRCQ010000088.1 GCA_029982105.1 Candidatus Atribacteria bacterium
CCCGATCAGAAACCTGGAAGTCATCCTGGTAAATCTCTTTTAACCTATTATAGACCCGTTGGGCAGTATGCCTTTGCTTGGGTCGGGCTTTTAGGTCTTCGGTAAGCCATTTATCTATGGTTTCTTTATAGGGATCCAGTTTACCTTTCCGGGTATGAATAGCTTTTTTCTTGATGTTAAAATCCTCCATTTCCACATACTTCTGAACCGTTCGGAAGTTAAATCCGGTTTCTTGGGCTATTCTTCTCAATGATTTACCTTTTTCCCGATGTTCAAATCTGATATGATATATTTGCTCCATTGTTAGCATTCCTTTCTTTACCCCCTTTAGATTCAGCATCTAAAAAGGGTAACGTATTCTTAAGGGTGCTGGCAATGGAGTTTCTATTTCCTGCTGTATTTTTTAACTTCCACTGTGCTGCATTTCTATTCTACCAAACACAAAAGAATGATTCCACCTCAAAAGAGCTGTTACCATGCATCAATATTGTGAAAAGTTAGAACTCTAAAGTGAAGGAAATAGCTGTCATCCGAAAGTACTATCGAGAGGCCCAAAAAAATAGTTAAGCGTTTACTATTTTTATTGGTGAAGATAAAAGGATTGAGCCACAAAACGGTAGGTAAACTTAGTGAGCTATCCCGGAAGAAATAAAAGAATTGGAACAAGAAGAATTATGCTGATGAGCCATCCTACTTTATGAGAAATAAATTTCAAATTCTCGAGTGCATCTAATGTATTAAAGTCAGGTAGATTTTCACACTCGAACATCAATGATGTTCCCTTTATCTCCCCTTACCATCAGCTGTTTTTCTTTCTTCTCCTTTTTTTCCAAATCCATCATATCCTGCTCTTCTTTCTTTTTTCTATTCTCTTCCTTTGTATAACGGTCGGTTTCCGGAGAAGGAATTACTTCTCTCTCCACCTTTTGAGACTCATCTTGTGCTTCTTGAGCTAAAGCATAAGAAGATAAGGTGGAAGCGTTATCTTCTACTTTTTGAATACGAGCTACTTCCGGGGAACGAATCACTATATTCTGCATGCTTACCGGGTCTACCACAAAAACCACCCTCCTCAGTTTCGAGGTTTTTCAAAACTCCCCAATACTATTTCCTGGTCTTTCTTGTAAAAGGAAGCATAAGGAATTTCATCTCTCACAAGGTAGGTAAGATTGCCCACCGTAATTCTCACCTGAGAATAAACTTTCTCCTCCACCAAAACTTTGCCTTCCCCTCCGGAAATTCTTTCTTCCAATTCTTCTAATCTCGCTTCGCAAAATTCTTTTTTTTCTCTGGCTAATCGACAGGTTTTTTCTAACTTTTCTAAAAGTCTTACCATACCAGAATCAAGACCTTTCCCCGTCTTTTGTTTCTCATTAATAGCTTTAAAAACCCTTTCTCCTTCTTCAAGCTGTTTCTTCACTTTTTCCAACTCTCCCATAAGATAATTATACTCTTCCCGGAGAGTAGGGTCTATTCCTACCATTACTTCTGTAACAGTACCCATAGATGACCCTAAGGTTTTTACCCACACTAAACTTCCCGCTTTTATCTTTCCCCCCACTGCCAGACCCCGTCCTCCTACTACTACTTTTCTACCCGCCGAAACCTGACTGTGAAATATCGCTTCTCCCACTATAACATCCTGTCCTGCTTCTACTGTAGCATTTTCTATTACTTTAGCTTTTACATCTCCTCTTGCTCTCACTAACCCCTTCTCTCCCCCAAATATTCCTCCTCTCACCACCACATTTCCCTGAGATTGGACAGTAGCCGCTTCTACGTTACCCCAAATCTCTATGTCTCCCTCTGCTTCTACCCTGAAACCGCTCTGTATCGTTCCTCGAACTACCACAGAACCAACAAAGGAAATATTTCCCGTCGAAGTACCAACATCCCCATCTACTTCAAAAACAGGTAGCACTGATATAGTTTTACCCACCATAACAGGCCTTCCTGCTACTTTAGCAATGGCTTTGGCACCGTCTTCTATCAATTCCACATTTTTCCCTGCCCTTATCTTAGCTGGCCTTCCCGATAGAGCAGGAATTTCTTTCCCAAAAACATCCTGGCCAGGTACACCCTCTCCGGGAGGAATAAGTTCAGCTAATAAGTCTCCTTCTTTTACTTCTGGTATTTTCAAAAAGTCAAATAAATTGACTTGCCCTTCTTCATTTTCTTCCCATTTCTTTTCTAATTCTTGAGTAAAAAGAATCTTTACCTCTCCATCTTTCCCCCTTTGGGGTCTTTGGCCCTCCGCAATAAGATGTCGACCCTCTTCTTGCAAGAGCTTTTTCCCTTTTTCTAATACTTCTTCTTTAATTCCTACTACTATTCCTCTACTATCCAAAAATTCTTTTAATTCTTCATAAGAGGAAAGCTCTTCTTCGCTAAGAGGTTTTTTAACCACTAATTCTACCCGCAAACCATCACCAGAAATAAAAAGCTGAATTCGATTATCTTCTTCCAAAAGTTTTAGAGATTTAGACAACTTTACCTCCTTCTACTTCCAATCAGAAAGCTTGGCTTTTAGTTTTAGAAGAGTACGAGAAATAAGCTGAGAAACTCGTGACTCATTAATTTCTAATATGGTACCAATTTCTTTAAGAGTTAAACCTTCAAAATAATAAAGAGTAATAATCAACCTTTCTCTTTCCGGTAGCTCTTCAATGGCTTTTCCTAAGTAATTTAACATCTCTGCATTCTCTAAAAGAGCTTCGGGGTTAAACGTCAAACGCTCTTCACTCACTCCATCAATAAGTCTTTTCCCTTCTTCCTTTTCTTCTTCCAAAGAAATAAAAAATGTAGATTTACCTCGCTCTATTATCCAAGTTATTTCTCTCGGAGATACTCCTAATTCTTCTGCTATTTCTGCTAATGTTGGTTCTCGACCTCTCTCTCCTTCTAATTTTTGGTAAACGGCCATAACCTCTTTCCAGTTTCGGCGTTCTTGGCGAGTTAAAGGGTCTAAACTTCGCAAATAATCCAAGGCTGCTCCCCTAATTCGAGAAAGAGCAAAAGTTTCAAACTTTAAACCTCTTTTAGGCTGATAGCGATCTAAAGCCTGGAGCAAACCCAACACCCCATAACTTTCTAAGTCTTCTCTATCTATGTAAGAAGGAATAATATAAAGCAATCGTCCTAAAGCTATTTTTACCAAATAGAGGTAGTGCTCAGCTAATTTCTCTCGCTCAGTAGGGTCTTTAGTTTTAGAATATCTTTCCCAGATTTTATCTAGGTTTTCAACTTCGGGAGTTAGATTCATCTTTCATTTCCATTTTTTTATTTTCATTATAGGAAATAATCCATAGAGAATAATAAAATATAACTAAATAAATCGCCAAAAAAAGTAAAAATCCTCTCCAGACTAAAGTAAAAAGACTTAAATTACGCCCCCAACCCCAAATAAAATATACTATAACCAAAACCCAGGACAAAAAAAGAGCGAAAAAACGAGCTAATCTTTTAGTTTGATTAACTTCTTTTTTCATACTACCACAGGTTTTTGCCCAATAGTCTTTATTTCTAACCTTCCATCCTCTAAATAAAACATAATACTTCTTCCTCGATTTCCTCCAGTATCATCTGCTCGCAAGGGGATATTTAATTTCTTAAGCTCTGCTTTAACTACCTCAACATTTCTCTTACCAATATCAAAAAGTGAGTCAGTTCCTGAAAACATTTTTGCTCCCCCGGCAATCTTAGCTAAAATGTGCTTGGTCGAAGCACCTTTACTCTTTAATTTTTCCCACAGAGCGGAAACTGCAGCATCAGCAAACTTAAAAGGATTAGTTTGACCAGGAATGCTTTCAGGAAGAAGGATATGAACCATACCACCAACCTTCCTACTAGAGTCGTAAAGACACAAACCCACACAAGAGCCTAACCCTAAAATGCACAAAACATCTTCAGGGTTATCGCTTACCCAGTATTCTGCCATTCCTATTACCACTCGATTGTACATTTCAGACTACTCCTATAGAGTGCAGGATTATTTCTAAAGACCCTGTATCAGGTATAAGCATAAAATACCCTTTTATTCTATTTTCTTCTTCCACAAATTCTGTTTCTATCAATAAAGCATAATCACCTTTTTTAGAGATCTCAATCAGTACCACATCTACAATGGCACCAGCCATATCAATAGCTAAAGCAGGAACCGAGTGATTTAACCGCAAACCGGTAAAATCAGCCAAAGCAGACAGATACGAAGAAGAAAGAATATTACCTATTTCTTCCATAGCTGACCGGGCTATCTCATCCATCTCCAATACTTGTTCCCGAGTGGGGGTGAGGTCTCCCAAAAGAATATGCATAATCTTTAGGGCGTCGTCAATACTCATCACAAACAAGATATGACCGGTTACCGCTCCAGACATAGTTAAATAAACTCCCAAAACCTCCTTTTCTGCTCCCCCCAGCCATTCGGGGACATCTTTAAGAGGTAAAATCTTAACCAGAGGTACTTCCATCTTTACTCTTTTCCCCACCACTTTAGATAAAGCGGTAGCAGCATTACCTGCTCCAATATTTCCTACTTCTCGGAGAGCATCTAACTGTATGTCGTTCAGTTTTTCAAAAGAAATTCCCATATTTTTCACCTACCTTTCCGATAAAAAAAGGGTAAAACATAATGTAATCCTAACGAAGAAGGATCAGTAATTCGTTCAGTACTTCCTACCCACAAATATCCTCCGTCTTGCAAAGCATTACTCATCTTTTCAAAAGCAATTCTCTTAGCCTCGTTTTCGAAATAAATAATCACATTGCGACAAACCACCAAAGAAAAAGTTTCTTTTACTTCATCCCGCAAAAGGTCATGTTTTTCAAACACTATTCTTTTTTTCAGCTGAGGGGCAACAGCATATTTTCCACCACTTACCGGCTGAAAATACTTCGCAAGATAAGAAGCAGGAACATTATGAAGAAAATCTTCTGTATACACTCCCTCTTTAGCTTTTTCTATTGCATCCTCGTCTATATCTGTAGCCCAAATGCGATAAGGTATGCGATGGGGTATTTCTTCCAATACTATAGCTAAAGAATAAGGTTCGCTCCCCACAGAACAACCAGCACTCCATATTTTTAATATCAAACTGGTTCCCTTCATAATTTCCGGTAGCACTTTGTTCTTTAAGTCTTCGTATCGTTCCGGGTTACGAAAAAATTCTGAAACATTAATAGCAAAACGATTTTTAAAATCTTCTAAAACTTGGGGGTTTTCATCTAAAAGTTTAACATATTCTTCCACACTTTTAGCTCCGGCTCTACTCATAATAAAAGGAAGACGTCTTTGTAGCTGGTTTTCTTTATAGTAGGATAGATCGATTCCGGCTTTCTCTAATACTTTATTTCGTAAATATTGAATCTCCTCTCTACTGAGCATTTAACTATCCTTTCCTTGAGAATCCCACTCCAAAATTGCTGAAGGAATATCTGGCAGTGGTAGTACTTTATCAGCTAACCCTTCTTCTATTACTGCCCGAGGCATACCAAATATTAAAGAAGTCGACTCATCCTGAGCAATTACTGTCCCTCCTTTTTTCTTAAGAACCCGACAACCTTCTAAAGCATCCTTTCCCATTCCGGTCATAACTACAGCTAAAATGTCTCTTCCTTCAAAAGCTTTTATTGCCGAAAGGAGGGTAATATCAGCGCAAGGTTTTAAACCCTTTACCGGAGGGTCATCGCTAAGGCTAACTTCTTTTCCCTCTTCCACTAAAAGATGTTTCCCCCCCGGGGCAAGCAGACCACGATTTATCACTAATTTATCTCCACTATCTGCTTCTTTAATGGGTAAAGAAGCAGAATTATTGAGCCTCTCCGCCAAACTTTTAGTAAAACCAGCAGGCATATGTTGAACTATTAGTATCCCGCTTGTTTTCAAAGGAGAAAGTTCGCTAATCAAATTATATAAAACCTTAGGACCTCCAGTAGAAGCAGCTACAAACACCAAACGAGGACATATCTCCCCTTCTTTCTCCCGAACCAGAGGTTTTTTTATCATCTTACCCTGGCTGGAAAATTTTTCCACTTGAGAAAGAGGAACAGTGCTTGCCAGTTTAACTTTAGTAATTATTTCTTCTCTTTTTTTCTCAATATCTAAAGATATACTACCGGAGGGCTTAGAAATAAAATCCAAAGCCCCTCTCTCTAATGCTTGGATAGTAATTTCACTTCCTTCTTGAGTCAGTGCGCTAAGCATCACCACCCGCCGAGGGCGTTCCGCAAAAATTTTCCCAAGCAAAGCCAGACCGTCTAAACGGGGCATCTCTACATCCAAGAGGATAACATCAGGATCTATGTTTCTTAACTGCTCCCAGGCATCCAATCCGTCTCGAGCAGTAGTTATCACTTCGATTCCTGGATCAGAATTCAGCAAATCACTAACTATTTTACGCATAAAGCTTGAATCATCTACTACCATAACTTTAATTTTTTTCATAGCGATAAAAGTCCTTTCTTTCTCAATTCTATTTGCTGTTTAAAAACATAGTGGATGATTTCTTCTCTGTCCTGGTCACTTATTTCTGCAAACTGTAAAGCATAGCAGAAAGGCCCATCTTTTCTTATCACTCGAGCCTTCCCAATAATCTGAGTATTAGGAAGAGAAAGAGAAAATAAGATTTCTTCCCCCACCTCCAGAAAATTCCTCTCCTCATTAAAGGTGGCTTGTGCTCCTCCTCCACTTAGGTTTTTAGTGCACCCGGAAAAAGACTTATCTCCTTTTTTAATTACGATAGGATGAGCAACGTTTATTCTTACATAATTTCTGCGCTGTTCTCTTTTTACTTCTTCA
>JARRCQ010000089.1 GCA_029982105.1 Candidatus Atribacteria bacterium
TTATTTCCGGCTCGGCATTCTCGAGAAAGCTCTCGAATCTCTGCTTTCGTAAATCCCACTTCTAAAAGTGGGTGTCGGATTCCTAACTCCTGAGTAGCTCTAAAACCAGGACGGAAATCTCCTTCATCATCTTTATTAGTTCCATCCACTATGAAAGCGTAGCTTTCTTTCCGTGCCAAAGTTAATAACTCCTGCATTATTATTCTTTTACAGAAATAACAGCGCTCCTTAGTGTTGCGCCAGATTCGAGGTTCATCTATACCCGAAATTTCTACTATTTTAAGAGGGATTTGTAACTTTCGAGCAATTCTCTCTGCCTCTTTCCTCTCTGTCCGGGGCAAAAAAGGCAAATCTACCAAGACTCCTAAAGCATTTTCTCCCAAAGTTTCGCTACTTACCCAGAGAAGAAAAGTAGAATCCACTCCCCCAGAAAAAGCAACTATTATCCTCCCCAGTGCTAAAAGATTCTCTTTTAACTTTTCATATTTCGTATTCAATAAGGAGTTATGAACCTCGCTCACAGATTCACCTCTTTCAAATCTTTATCTCACCACAAAAACCTCTGACAATTAAAGGAAAAAAATAAGCTTACATAGGAAGCTTATTGAGCTTCTTTCAGTCTTCTTTTTCTTCCCCTTCGCGCGCCAAAGATATTAGGAAGCATTACCACACCCACGAGTACTATTCCAATGATAACCATCATTACTTGACCTGGAACATTTATTAATCCCATACCATAGCGGAGCAAGCGCATCAATATAAGAGATAAACATACACCAAGTATACCACCTTTTCCTCCTGAGGGGCTAACTCCTCCCAAAACAGCAATGGCAATAACCTCTAACTCATATCCTGTAGCAATATTGGGTCTTGAACTACCTAACTTGGAAGTCAGGAAAACAGCTGCCACTCCAGCCATTAATCCATTAAGAGTGAAAATAATTTGTTTTATTTTTGCTACCGGTACTCCGGAAAATCGAGCAGCCACTGGATTGATGCCCATAGCATATACTTTTCTTCCCCAAGCAGTACGATGAAGTAAAAGTCCGTATACAATGGCACATCCCACAAACATCACTATAATAAAGGGTATATGAGTCCCTCCTATATATCCCCAGGCTAAATAAGAGTACCAAGAAGGAAATCCTCCTATTGCCTGATCGCCGAGTAAAATGTAAGCAATTCCTCGATAGATGGAAGAACCAGCCAAAGTAACAATAATAGCCGATAAGCCAGGTATGCGGGAAATCAATAAACCATTAAAATATCCACATCCTGCTCCTGTAGCTAAGGCCACTAAAATAGCAACTACCATAGAAAGTCCAGCTTTGTAAGACATAGCCATTAAAACTGATGAAAGAGCCACGATAGAAGCTACAGAAATATCAATATCTCCTATAATCAACACTAGAGCCATAGGAAGAACCATAAAACCTTTTTCTAAAAATACCGAAAGAGCATCCATAATACCGGTGTAACTCCAAAAATGGGATGAAAGGCGGCCGTTGACTATCGATATTCCAATAATCAATATTACTAAAAGCCATTCCCATTTAAAAGTAATGTTCGCTCTTCTATCAGAAAGAGAATTTTGGCGTTTCATCTATACTACTCTCCTTTTCAACTGCGACTTTTCCATATTGCGAGCAATAGCAATATTTACTATCGCTGCTACCAAAATAATAAGACCCTGTAAAGCCATTTTCCAAAAAGGAGATACTCTAATCATAGGAAGAGCGTTATTGATAATACCCACAGTGATAGACCCCAGTAAAATACCAGATATAGTTCCTACGCCACCAGTAATACTAACTCCACCTAAAACACAGGCAGCCACAATGGTCATAACAAAACCTGAGGCAGTATCATTTTGAGCTGAGGCATAACGAGCTACCCACATCACCCCGGCTAAACCAGAGAGGGCTCCTGAAATAGCATAGACCAACCAGGTAATAAATTGGGTATTGATCCCAATAATTCGAGCTGCCTCCTTATTGCTTCCCACCGCATATATTTCTCTCCCAGTATGAGTATGATTAACAAAATAATAGAAAACTAAGTATACGGCTAAAACAATATAAATTAATTTAGAAAGACCCAGCCAGCGTCCCGTCGCTATCGCTTTGAAAGAATCAGGCATTTCATAAGCATTTATCCATTTCCCTCCACTGATTATAAAAGTAATACCCCGGTAAATATACATCATACTCAAAGTAGCAATAATCGGCACTACCCGTCCTTGTGCTACAATTAAACCAGTAATAGACCCTAGAAGACCTCCTAATAATAATCCCAGTATTAACATAAAAAACGGAGAAAGCTGGGGATTTTGCTTAACCATCATTCCTGCTACCATTCCAGTTAAAGCTAACACCGATTCCATAGAAAGGTCAATGCCACCGGTAACTAAAACTAACATCATTCCCACGGAAAGCACAGACAGAGCAGCTGTATCTATCAAGATGTCATGAAAGTTACTCCAGGTTAAAAAACGAGGATTACGAATACCAATTAAAACAGAAATAACTATGATGAAAACTATGATTCCTAATTCCCGGAACCCTCTTAGCCTTAAAGATAAAACCTTTTTTTCCAGCTGAGTAGATTTTTGCATCATAAATTTACACCAACCATTCTAAGCTTCAGGATATAACTGGAGTCGGGGTTGAGCGATTAACTTCTACAGCCGCTTCCATAAGCTTTTCCTGAGTAGCTTCAAAACGAGAAAAGACACCAGTAATCCGACCTTCGTGCATAACAATAATAGTATCACTCATTCCCAATATTTCTGGCATCTCGGAAGAAATCATAATAATACCCAATCCTTCTGCTGCCAAATCAGACATAATTCGATGAATAGCCGCTTTTGCTCCTACATCAACACCCTTAGTCGGTTCATCCATAATCAATATTTTGGGGTGAGCAGCGAGTAATTTAGCAACCACTACTTTTTGCTGATTTCCTCCTGACAAAGAGCTAACGGGATGAAAAATTCCTGGCGCTTTTATTTGAAGCAACTCTAACATTTTGTTAGAAATCTCGTATTCTCGAGGTGGATTCAACCATCCTTTGTTGGTAAGTTGGTCAATTATAGATATTGTAACATTATCATTAATACTCAGAGGTAAAAACAAACCTTGCTCCAAACGGTCTTCTGGAAGATATCCAATACCATAACTTATGGCTTCCATCGGGTTTTTAATTGAAACTTCTTTCCCTTCTATCATTATCTTTCCCTCATCAGCTGGAGCTATTCCAAAAATCGATTGCGCCACTTCTGTTCTTCCCGAGCCAACCAACCCGCTGAATCCAACAATTTCCCCGGCTCGAAGAGAAAAGGAAATATCGGAAAAATAACCAACTCGAGAAAGCCCTTCCACCCTCAGAAGCTCCTTCCCCAGAGAAACAGTGCTTTTGGGGAAAAGTTGATTAATCTCTCGTCCCACCATAGCTTTAATCAAATCGTGCTCAGTAATTTCACTTACTTTCCAAGTTCCTACACTCTTTCCATCTCGAAGCACAGTTACGCGGTCAGCAATTTCATAAACATCTTCAAAACGATGAGAAATTAATATAATAGAAACTCCATTATTACGAAGCTTTCTTGCTATATTATATAAGTCTTCAGTTTCCCGCTTAGTAAGAGAGGCAGTCGGCTCATCCATAATAAGAACGCGCGCATTAACTGAAAGAGCCTTGGCAATTTCAACTATCTGTTGCTGAGCCACGCTTAAAGAATTCATAGTTGCTGAAGGGCTGATATCAGAGCCTAAAGAATGGAGGAGTCTTTTCGCCTCTTGCCTCATTTCTTTCCACATCAATCTTTTGGTAGCAGAATGAATTATGGGATGTCCAAGAAATATGTTCTCAGTAACTGTCAAATGGGGAAAAGATGCAGGTTGTTGATAAACAGCAGAAATTCGATAACGGTTAGCCACTGTAGGGTTGTGAAAAATCACTTTATTTCCTTCATAAAATATATCGCCTTCGTCTGGCTGATGAACTCCGGTAATAATTTTTATGAGGGTAGACTTTCCTGCTCCGTTTTCACCCACAATGGCGTGAATCTCCCCTACTCGAAGATTAAAATTAACTTGGTCTAAAGCCTTTAAGCCAGGAAAGAACTTGGAAATCCCCTGGAGTTCAAGTATATATTTATCTTCTGCGCCTACCACATTGCTTACCCTCCTAAATCGCATCTAAAATGGTGAGCGAGAATTTTTCTCGCTCACCATTTACCGCCTCAAACTTAATAAATATCCTTCCACTCATCAATGTTAGTTATATCAAACCGGAAAGGAGGCCCCAATAAAACTTCCGTTCCTCCATCAACTGCCTCTACAATGGTATAGTCTCCCATTCTACCAGCAGAAAACTCTTCTCCTGCTTTACCAGTTATAATCCCATCACAGAGAAGACTGGCAACATAGGAAGCAAGATAACCCAAATCAACAGGATTCCAAAGGAAAAATGCCTCGCAAGCCCCATTATGAACCCACTCTGCCATCTCACTGGGCAGACCAAGACCGGTAAGCTTAACTTGCCCTATCAATCCGGCATCGGTAATAGCTTTAGCTGTAGCGCTGATCCCTACGGTGGTGGGAGAGATAATGCCTTTCAAGTTGGGATAAGATTTAAACAAGCCCATAGCTTCATTATAACTCTTATCCCGCAGGTCATCACCATACACAATAGTTACTAATTGCATTTTTGCGTACTTCGGATCCTTTAATTCTTCCTTCATATATTCAATCCAGGTATTCTGATTGGTCATAGTGGCTCCAGCTGAAAGTATGGCTATTTCACCTTCATAGCCAATCATTTCTGCTATTGCCTGAACTTGCAATTTTCCTATCAATTCAGCGTTTGCCTGATTTACGTGTACATCTCGACCTCCAGGAGCTACTGCCGAATCAAAAGATACGACTTTTATATTGTTTCCTTTAGCTTTTTGAAGAACCGGAACTAAAGCATCAAAGTCATTGGCGGTTATACAAATAGCACTGACTTTCTGAGCTATTAAGTTCTCGATTATTTCGATCTGACCCTCTACTGTTGGAGTAGCTGGACCCTGAAAAATAAAATTATTGCCCAATTCCTTACAAGCTTCTTCAGCTCCTCTACCAGCTGCGTCCATGAAAGGATTCCCCACGTTTTTTACTATCATAGCAATGGTATGCCCTTCGGCAAAAGCAGTCACTGAAAAAAGAGCTACCGCAAAAAACACCATAAGAAGGATTGTAACAAGTTTCTTCATTTTTAATCTAACCTCCTTTATTTTTTTTATTTTAATCGTTAAATTCAATGCCAAAACTACAACACCACCCACATTAACTAATAAGCCTTCACCAACCTTAATCTACAAGATCTTTTGCCATCACCTCCATTTGCGTTTTTAATTACCTATCAAAACTTCGATTCCCAAATCTTTTAAAGCCATTAACGTTTCTTCTTTTATATTTCCATCAGTAACTATTTTAGAGATACAGTCTAACTTACACACTCTAAAAAAAGCTACTTCTTCAAACTTTCTGCTTTCAGCTACTAATATAACCTCTTGAGCTGACCCAATCATAACTTTTTTTAGATGAGCCTCAAGCTCGAAAGTATCAGCAATGTATCCTTTATCTACAGAAATGGCTTTAGTTCCTATAAAAAGTTTATCAGCGTGATAGTTAAGCACTGCATTCTCGGCTTGAGGGCCTACAAAAGAGAAAGAAGGAGGATGTAAGGTTCCACCGGTAGCAATGATATTAAAATTTCGATTGGAGGCTAAATTTATACAAATATCAAGAGAGCTGGTGAGGATAGTAACGTGTAACTCAGAGCTAATGTTTCTTGCCACTTGTAAAGCAGTGGTACTGGCATCAAAAATCACAGAATCTCCATCTTCTATGAGCTTAGCTGCCTCTCTTCCAATTGCTTCTTTTACTTCCCGATTAGTCATTTCTCTAAGAGTAAAAGGAAGTTCTACTACTCCTCTTTTAGTCCTGGTTGCCCCACCATAAATCCTGCGTAATAATCTCTGTTCCTCTAAAATTTTTAAATCCTGACGAATAGTATCTTCGCTTACTCCAAAAACATCACTTAGTTCTTTAACCGTTACGGTTCTTTTCTCGTCTAGGATTTCTAATATCTTTAATCTTCTTTCTTCGGATATCATTCCCAAATTGTTAGACTTCTTTCTCATATTATTACCAAATTACCCAGGTATTTTCCCAAAAATATCATAGAATTTAACCAATGTCAAGAGCACTGAAATTGTTTGAAAACACTACTTTATAGTTTTAGTTACCCCTTTATATTATCAACCATAAGGCCTTTCCCCTATAACCTCCAGAAAAGATAAGCCCACGATGCTCCCTTTCTTCTCATCGCGAGGAGTGGTCTACGACCATAAAGCGAAATGGCCAAGAAAATCATCTTGTAACATGGAAAAAAGTATAAAAGATAAAGGAATTTTTGGAGGAATTTTGCTGGAAAAAATACTTTTCTATAATACAGTATCCCGTAAAACTTAGCTACACCAAAAGTTAAAAACTCAAGATCATTACACTGGGGGTCTTTTTCCCAGCTTAATTATTAAGGTTTTTTCTATTTATTTTGTTTTTAGTGTTTACGCCACAGATACGCTGGAGAAAAACATTCCAGCGTGCTAAGGGAGTTTTTTCCACCAGTAGCATTTGTTTTCTTGCTTCTGGAGTTTTGTCTTTTCCCCTTTGCTTTTTTTGGGGGGATTATAAA
>JARRCQ010000090.1 GCA_029982105.1 Candidatus Atribacteria bacterium
GTTTTCTACCAGAAATTAACTCCCGAAGATGCGGAAGAGATCGTTGAGGAACACCTTCTTAAAGGGAGAATAGTAGAAAGGTTGTTGTATCAGCCGCCTCAGGAAGAAAGAAAGACATTCTTGCAGGAAATTGATTTCTTCGATAAGCAAATTAAAATCGCCTTGCGCAATTGCGGGTTTATTAACCCTCTGAGTATTGAAGAATATGTTGCCCGAGATGGCTATTTAGCTCTTTCCCGGGTGATAAGCGAAATGACTCCCGATGAAGTAATAGCAGAGATAAAAAAATCAGGACTTCGAGGTCGAGGGGGAGCAGGTTTTCCCACTGGTTTAAAGTGGGAGTTCACTAGAAAGGCAACTGGCTATCCTAAGTTTATCATCTGTAATGCTGATGAGGGAGATCCGGGAGCTTTTATGGATAGAAGTATTTTAGAAGGTGACCCTCACTCGATAATTGAAGCTATGACTATTGCTGGTTATGCAGTAGGAGCACAAAAAGGATATGTTTATGTCCGAGCAGAATATCCTTTGGCAGTGGAGCGACTGGAATATGCTATAAATCAGGCCCGAGAATACGGCCTTTTGGGAGAAAATATTTTAAATAGTGATTTTAGCTTTGATATCGAAATTCGTATTGGAGCAGGAGCTTTTGTTTGTGGAGAAGAAACAGCCTTAATCGCCTCGGTAGAAGGTAAAAGAGGGATACCTCGTCCCAAACCCCCTTTCCCTGCTCAGGAAGGATTATGGGCAAAGCCCACGGTTATTAACAATGTGGAAACTTACGCTAATATTTCTCCTATAATACTGCGAGGAGCAGATTGGTTCCGTTCTATTGGAACGGAAAATAGTAAGGGGACTAAAGTTTTTGCTCTGGCCGGAGATGTGAATAACACTGGTCTAGTCGAAGTGCCTATGGGTATTAGTTTGGGAGAAGTTATTTATGATTTAGGGGGAGGAATTCGAGGAGGCAAAAAACTAAAAGCAGTACAAATGGGAGGACCCTCGGGTGGATGTATCCCGGTTGAACACCTCAATGTTAAAATTGATTATGATTCTCTGAAAGAGCTGGGAGCCATAATGGGTTCAGGTGGTCTCATAGTTATGGATGAAGATACCTGCATGGTGGATTTGGCTCGCTTTTTCTTAGAATTTGTTCAGGATGAATCTTGTGGGAAATGCACTCCTTGCCGAATAGGAACTAAAAGAATGTTAGAAATTTTACAGAGAATTACTCAAGGAGAAGGAAAAGAAGGAGATATAGAGCGATTAGAAGCTCTGGCTAACCAGATTAAGACTACTGCTTTATGTGGTCTAGGACAAACTGCTCCCAATCCAGTTTTGAGTACTATTCGTTATTTTAGGGATGAATATGAAGCTCATATTCGGGAGAAAAAATGTCCGGCAGTAGTATGCCGGCCACTGTTTATAGCTCCTTGCCAGCATGCCTGTCCTCTGGGGATAAATATTCCCGGCTATGTCACCTGTGTTAAAGAAGGCGACTATTTAACTGCCCTCCAAATTATTAGAGAAGACAACCCTCTCCCTTCAGTTTGTGGTCGGGTTTGCCATCGACCTTGTGAGAGCAAATGCCGGCGAGGAGACATGGATGAGCCGGTAGCTATTGATGCTTTAAAGCGTTTTGTGGCTGATTATGCCCGGCAAAATAAAATAGCTTTACCGGTAGTTATGGACCGAAAACGAGATGAATCGGTGGCAGTGGTAGGTTCTGGTCCTGCAGGACTAGCTTGTGCCTATTATTTAGCTCGGTTGGGTTACTCGGTGACCATTTTTGAAGCTCTTCCTGTGGCAGGAGGGATGTTGGCAGCTGGTATCCCTCCTTATCGTCTGCCTCGAGAAGCTTTAGAATATGATATCAATCAAATTAAGGCTATGGGAGTAAAAATTGAGCTTAATAAGGCCGTGGGAAAAGAGGTAAGTTGGGAGGAACTTCGAGAGAAGTTTGATGCTATTTTCCTGGGTATAGGAGCCTGGAGGAGTGCTCCTTTGGGTGTTCCTGGTGAAAATCTTTCAGGGGTGGTTGGTGCTCTGGACTTTTTGCGTGATTTTAATTTGGGAGGCCACGTTGAAGTTCCCCGTAAAGTAGTAGTAGTAGGAGGGGGAAATGCAGCTATGGATGCTGCTCGTACTCTCCTTCGCTTGGGAGCGGAAGAAGTCAATGTGGTTTATCGACGCACCAGAAGCGAAATGCCTGCTATACCTGAAGAAATCGAAGACGCAGAAAAAGAGGGGGTTACTTTCCACTTTTTGATGGCTCCTCTTGAAGTAATAGGAGAGAATGGTAAAGTCAAAGGAATCAGATTACAAAGGATGAGATTAGGAGAATTCGATCGCAGTGGAAGAAGAAGACCTGTTCCTATAGAGGGAGCAGAAGCTTTATGGGAATGCGACCTCGTGGTTTCCGCGGTAGGCCAAGTGCCAGAAGTGGAAAACTTAGGGAAGATGTTGTCTGTGGACCATCGAGGTAATATTCTGGTAGATCCTTATTCTCTTTCTACCTCTATTCCCGGGGTTTTTGCTGGAGGAGATGCCATAGGTAAAGAAGCTACAGTGGTCAATGCTATGGCTTTGGGTAAGAGAGCGGCTTTTAACATTCACCAGTATCTACGGGATTTGAGCCCTGAGGAAGAAGAGACTATAATTCAGCCAGAGAAGCCTAAAGTTTTAGAAGAGCCACCAGTTTTACAAGAAATTCCTCGAGTGAAAATACCTGAGTTACCAACGAGGGAGCGAGTGTGTTCTTTCTCAGAAGTAAAGCTTTGTTTGGAAGAGGAAGATGCCCGTCAAGAAGCAGGACGATGTTTGCGTTGCGATTTAGAGAAAATATTAAAAAAATACCAGGAAATAGTTATGGCTGAGGAGGAGGTTCAATGATTGAGTTAGCAGTGTATAAGGAGATAGATGAGGTTATGGAGAAATATCGAGAAGAGAAAACACCTCTTCTCTCTATTCTCCAGGAAATCCAAAAAAAGTGGCGATATTTGCCTGGTGATGTCTTGGAATATGTATCTCAGAAATTGGACATTCCATCGAGTACAGTATGGGGAGTAGCTACTTTTTATTCTTTTTTGGAGACAAAGCCAGTGGGTGAATATGTGGTTAGAGTTTGTCGCAGCGCTCCTTGCCATGTTAATGGTTCATTAGATGTTTTGAAAACTCTACAAAAAGAATTAGGTGTCAAAGAAGGAGAAACATCTCGAGATGGTAAATTTACTTTGGAAACCACCAGTTGTTTAGGGGTTTGTGGCGTTGCTCCGGCTATGATGGTTAATGATGTGACTTATGGTAATCTCTCAGAAGATAGAATCCGAGAGATTTTAGCCCTTTACCGGTAGGAGGATGCGTATGTTTTATCGCAGTCATGTTTTAATAGAGATGACCACTAATTCTCTGGTTCGGGGAGCAGCCCAAATTAAGGAGAGATTGGAAAGAGAAATTGAAAGGCTGGGCTTAGATAAAGAAATTAAAGTTTTGGAAACTGGTAGTTTTGGAGCGGCCCTTCCCTCTCCTTTTGTGGTGGTTTACCCGGATAATATTATTTATGCTCCGATTACAGTGAGCGATGTAAAAAGGATTGTGGAAGAACATTTCTGGAAAGGAAGGCCAGTAAAAGATTTGATTTTTTCTCCTTCTGGCAGAGGAGAAATGGGCGCTTTTTTGCCTTATTTTCCTTTATCTAAGGAAAAAAGGGTAGTGTTACGTAACAGTGGTCAAATTGACCCTCTAAATATTGAAGAATACATTGCTCGGGATGGATATTTAGCTCTTTCCCGGGTGATAAGTGAAATGACTCCCGATGAAGTAATAGTAGAGGTAAAAAAGTCAGGACTTTTAGGTCGAGGGGGAGCAGGTTTTCCTACTGGTTTAAAGTGGGAGTTCACTAGGAAATCTGAGGGGGAAGAAAAATATATAGTATGTAATGCTGACGAAGGAGAGCCAGGAACTTTTAAAGACCGACTTATTTTAGAAGGTGACCCTCACTCGGTAATTGAAGCTATGGCTATTGCTGGTTATGCAGTAGGAGCACAAGAAGGCTACATTTATATTCGAGGAGAATACCCCCAAAGTATTAATAATTTGAAGGTAGCTATTGACCAGGCTCGGGAGTATGGTTTGTTAGGGAAAAATATATTAGGTTCTTCCTTTAGCTTTGAAGTGAAAATTCGAGAAGGAGCAGGAGCTTACATCTGTGGAGAGGAAACTGCTCTTTTAGAATCTATTGAAGGAAAAAGAGGAATACCTCGAAATAAACCTCCTTATCCCACCCAGGAAGGATTATGGGGAAAGCCTACAGTGATTAACAATGTAGAAACCTTAGCTAATATTCCTCCTATAATATTAAAAGGAGCAGATTGGTTTCGCTCTATTGGAATTCCTACTTGTCCTGGTACTAAGGTTTTTACCTTGACTGGAAATGTAAATAACTGGGGTTTGATTGAAGTTCCGATGGGCATCACTTTAAGAGAGCTGGTTTTTGAAGTGGGAGGGGGAATTAGAGGAGGCCATAATCTAAAATTAGTCCAGACCGGTGGCCCTTCAGGAGGTACTATGACGCCTGACCTTCTGGATGTTCCGATGGCTTTTGATACTCTCTCTCGCTATAACTCGGCTTTAGGGTCAGGAGCGCTTACAGTTATAGATGATACTCATTGTATTGTGGATGTGGTTAGAAACTTTATGGAATTCTTTCTCCACGAATCGTGTGGGAAATGCACTCCTTGTCGTATAGGCACTAAAAGGATATTAGAAACTTTAGATAGAATGAGTGAAGGCCGGGGAAAGTCTTCGGACCTTGAATATCTACGGTATATGGGAGAACATATAAAAAATACCTCTTTTTGTGGTTTAGGGCAAGCTGCTCCTAATCCTCTTTTGCGTTGTTTAGATTTTTTTGAAGAGGAGTTTCGGGCTCACCTGGAAGAAGGAAAGTGTTTCGCAAATACTTGTTCTATGAAAGCTAAAACTAAAATTTTGATTTGAGTAAGGAGTTGAGGGGCTTATGGCTAAAGTAGCAGAGGAAATGAAGGAAGGAATGGGTCAGAGAAAGTTGGTTACCATTTATTTGGATGGTAGAGAAACGCAAGTACCAGAAGGAGTTAGCATTTTGGAAGCTTGCAATATGGAAGGTATAAAAATCCCCACTCTTTGTTATCTTGAGGGGCTAACCCCTTGGGGAGGATGTCGCATCTGCATGGTAGAAGTTGAAGGACAACCTAATCTTGTAGCTTCCTGTGTTACTGCAGTGCGAGAAGGTATGAAAATCAGAACTTCCTCTAAACCAGTAAGAGAAGCTCGTAAAACTAATCTCGAGCTTTTGCTTTCTAACCATCCTCTGGATTGTCAATTATGTGATCGCAATGGTTCTTGTGAACTGCAGGATTTATCCTATCAATTGGGTGTGCGGGAAATCCGTTTTCCGGGGGAGAAAAAGACTTATGAAGTAGACCTAAGTAGTCCCTCGGTTAAAAGAGATGCTAATCGATGCATCTTATGTGGTCGGTGTATCAGAACTTGTCAGGAAATACAAACAGTTTTTGCTATTGATTTTGCTAACCGAGGTTTTGATAGTGTAGTTAGCCCTTCTTTGGGACTTCCTTTGGGAGAGAGTGTGTGTGTTAATTGTGGGCAGTGCATTCTGGCCTGTCCTACAGGAGCGCTTTCTGAAGTTTCTCATGTGGAAATGGTGTGGGAAGCTTTAGAAGACCCGGAAAAATTTGTAATTTTGCAAACTGCTCCAGCTGTGAGAGTGAGTATTGGAGAGCCTTTTGGTTTACCACCTGGAACAGTGACTACTGGTAAAATGGTAGCAGCGTTCCGGAGATTGGGATTTGATAAAGTATTTGATACCAATTTCACTGCTGACTTAACTATTATTGAAGAAGGAACGGAATTTATCAATCGTTTACAAAAAGGAGGAAAATTACCTCTCATAACTTCTTGTAGTCCGGGCTGGATAAAATTTATGGAGCATTTTTATCCTCAACTAATGGATAATGTATCTACTTGTAAATCACCGCAGCAAATGTTTGGGGCAGTGGCCAAGACTTATTATGCTCAAAAATTAGGGATAGACCCTCAAGACATGATAGTGGTTTCTATTATGCCTTGCACAGCTAAGAAGTTTGAATGTCAACGAGAAGAAATGAGATCCAGCGGTTGCCAGGATGTAGACTATTCTCTTACCACTCGAGAAGCAGCTCGGATGCTCAAAGAAAAAGGTATTGACTTAAGAGAGATGCCGGAAGAAGAATTTGATGATCCCTTGGGAATTTCTACTGGAGCAGGGGCAGTTTTTGGGGCAACAGGAGGAGTGATGGAAGCCGCCCTGCGCTCGGTTTACGAAATAGTTAGTGGCAAAACCTTAGAAAACCTCGATTTCTATGATGTGCGGGGAATGGAAGGAGTAAAGGAAGCTACAGTCAATATTGATGGTTTAGAAGTAAACGTAGCTGTGGCTCATAGCTTGGGTAAAGCCCGGAAAGTTTTAGACCAGGTGAAGGAAGGGAATTCTAAATATCATTTTATCGAAATTATGGCTTGTCCGGGGGGATGCATTGGTGGCGGAGGGCAACCTATACCTACCAATTTAGAAATTAGAATGAAGAGAATTGAGGCTATCTACCGGGTAGATAAGAATCTTCCTTTGCGGAAATCCCATGAAAACCCGGCAGTAAAGCAGTTGTATGATGAGTTCCTGGGTGAA
>JARRCQ010000091.1 GCA_029982105.1 Candidatus Atribacteria bacterium
TAGCACTATCTAACTTGCCTTTTTAATTTTTAAGGCTTAATAAAAAAGAGATCGCCACGGGAAGCGACAATACGACCCTCGCGATGACAAAATGGGAGATAACAATTATATTAGGGTTTGTGGTTAATCATAAATAATGTCCAGAAAGCAATTGTGGGACATGATGAGGTTATAAGGGGTTTTACCCCCCTTATTGTTCTATCTATTTTGTCTTTAAGGTTTACGCCGTAGGCACGCTGGAGTGTTGTTCTCCAGCGTGGTTGTCCGAATTCTTTTTAATCTAATTTGCTTTTTGCTTACGCCGCAGGCTGTCTTTTGTGGTTAACTATAAAATGTTTTTTAAAGAAAGGGATATTTGGCAGATAAATTTATCTCTAACGTGGTAGAGAGAAATAAGATTAGGAGGTGATACTTGATTGATTCGGGGAATTTATACTTCTACCTCAGCTCTTGATTTACAGGAAATTAAACAAGAAGTGTGGGCTAATAATATTGCTAACTTGGATACTCCTGGCTTTAAAAAGGAGCTGATTTGGGCTGAAGCAGCACAAGAGACTAATATATTTCGGTTTTTGGGCTCCCAAAGCCCTTATCCTTTAGGAGAGATGACTGCAGGAGTGCAACCGGGTACAGAAAAAATTACTGACTTTTCTCCTGGAACATTAGAAGAAACCGGAAATTATTTAGATTTAGCCATTGAGGGAAATGGTTTTTTTGTGGTTTCTACTCCTTCTGGTGAGGCTTATACTCGAGCAGGTAATTTTCAACTGGATGGAGAAGGCAGATTAATTACTGTGTCTGGGTATCCGGTTTTGGGTGAAGGTGGAGAGATTGTTTTACCTGCCGGAGGAAAGGCATCCATTGACGAAGAGGGGAATATTTCAGTAGACGGGGAGGAAGTAGACCGGCTTAGAATAGTAGATTTTGCCGATCGTTCAGTTATCCGAAAAAATGGTGAAAATTTGTTTGTTGCTGAAGGCGTGGCTCCTCAAGAAGCTATTAATTTTAGAGTCAGGCAGGGATTTTTGGAAAAGTCTAATCTCGACCCGATAGAGGCGATGGTATCTATGATAGAAGCCTTACGGGAATACGAAATTGCTCAGCGTATGCTGATTAGCCAAGATGAAGCTTTGCAAAAAGCAGTTAATAATATTGCTCAAGCTTGAAATTTTTAGGGCTGGTCCTGCGGGAAGCCCTGGAAAGGGAGGATTGTAATGATTAGAGCGCTTTGGACAGCAGCAACAGGAATGCAAGCCAAACAAATGGATATGGACGTTATTGCTAATAATTTAGCTAATGTAAATACTACTGGCTTCAAAAAAAGCCGAGTTGATTTTCAAGATTTAATGTATCAAGTGGTGAGAGTGCAAGGGTCTCCTACTTCTCCCGATACCCAAGTTCCTTCCGGAATTGAAATAGGTTTGGGAGTGAGGCCCGGAGCGGTGCAAAAAATGTTTTCTCAAGGCAATATTTATGAGACCTCTAACCCCTTAGATGTGGTTATCGAAGGAGATGGTTTTTTTCAAATTTTGACGCCCGATGGGACGATAGCCTATACCCGAGATGGATCTTTCAAATTAGATGCCCAAGGAAGAATGGTAACCAGTGATGGTTTTCCTCTTGAGCCTCCTATCACCATTCCTGAAGGAGCAGAGTCGGTTACTATCGCTCAAGATGGAACAGTGACGGTCAAAATGCCGGGAGAGATGGAACCTCAAGAAGTGGGAGTGGTAGAGTTAGCTCGATTTATTAACCCTGCTGGTCTTTTAAGCATAGGGAGAAACTTGTACTTAGCTACTGCTTCTTCAGGAGAGCCTCAAGTTGGTACTCCAGGCTTAGATGGTTTTGGAACTTTAGCTCAAGGTTTTTTGGAGACTTCTAATGTTCAGATAGTTGAAGAAATGGTAAAGATGATTACCGCTCAGCGAGCTTATGAAATAAACTCTAAAGCTATAACCACTGCTGATGAGATGATGAGCATCGCTAATAATTTAAAACGGTAAAGGCAATAAGGGGGCGCTGCCCCCTTATAACCCCCAGAAAAAGGATAGAACAAAGAATAAAGATATAAAAATAAAGAATAACTGAGGAAGTAAAAGCATCTTCCTCAGTGGGGCGCTGCCCCCTTATAACCCCCAGAAAAAGGATAGAACAAAAAGATAAAATTACTGGTGGGGAGTGCGCCACTAAAGAGGGAGGGTTACTTCTGGTAAGTACCTTGTTCCCAGAAGTGAGAGGAAAGGAAAAGAGGGGAGTTTTTTGGAAGCGTCCTGAATGTTTGATGGTGGGTGTAGAAAGCCTAAAAGGTTAGAAATTAAAAATAATGTTGAGAAAGAACTCTCAGTGTTGAGGGATAAGGAGCAATGAAGAGAAAGATTATTCCATATTGTTTTTTCTGGTTTTTGACTCTTATTTGTTTAATCAATGGGGGAGAAATAAAAGCTCTCACTCTGGAAGTAAATCTGAAAGGAAAAGTAGAGATTACGGCAGAAAATGTTGTTCTCGGAGATGTAGCAGACATTGCTTATCCGGAACCAGAGTGGCAGGAACGCTTAAAAAATTTGGATTTGGGGTATTTGCCTCCCCTGGGAGAGGAACGAGAGATAAGGCCAGAAGAAATATACCAGCGGGTAGTAGCTCAAAAGATACCTCAGCTGGATTATATCTATTTTTCTGGAGCTTCGACTTGTAAGATAATAAGCAAAGGAGAATTGATAGGAAAAAGAGAATTAGAAGAGAAAATTGAAGGGCAACTGGCAGAAATTTTCCCTTTTGCTCAGAAAATAGAGGTTAATCTTTCTTCTCCTAAGGAAGTAATAATTCCTCCTGATGGTGAGGTGAATATAACTCTTTCTTCTTCCTCTTCTTTAAAACCCTGGGGAACAGGTAATGGAACCCTAGAAATCTATCGAGAGGGGAGAATAGAAAAGACTCTTCCTCTTCGTTTTGATATACGAGTTTATCGGGAAGTGGTGAGAGCTAAGGGTAAACTTTCCCGGGGGGAAGTTATAAGCAAAGACCAAGTTAGCGTTACCCTTGAGCCTTTAGATTACCGCAATGAGAAGGCTTTTTCCAAAATAGAAGAAGTAGAAGGAAAGGAAGTTAAAAGAGAAATCCCCGCCGGAGCAGTTTTAACTTCTTCTTTCCTTCAGGAAGAAACGCTTATTAAGCGAGGAGATTTAGTTACTATGGTGGCAAAATATGGGGGTATTGTGGTTACCGGTACGGGAAAAGCACGAGGAGATGGTAGTATGGGAGATATAATTGTGGTGGAGAATCCTGATTCTAAAAAGAGATTGGAAGCAGAAGTTGTAGGGGAAAGAATGGTAGAGGTGGTGGTGAAATGAAAAGACTGAGGTTTACTTTTTTTATAATAGTTTTTATTTCCCTCTTCCTTTTGTCTGAGGGGGCAAAAGGAGAATCTCTGTGGCAGGATGAGGGATGGTTTTCCGATCCTTATTCTGATTATCGAGCTTCTCAGGTGGGAGACATCCTGACAGTCATCATAAATGAAGATACAAGTGGTAAAAACAGTGCTTCCTCCACCAACAATAAACAGACTTCCATTGGTCTGCAAGCGGGACAAGGCATTTTTGATTTTATTCCTCCGGCGACATTAGAGAGCAGTAACTCCCGGGGAGGAAACAGAAATTATGGACGCGATATCAGCCTTTCCGGTACTATTACCTGTCAAGTTATAGAAGTGTTAGAGGGAGGAAATCTGCGAATCGCTGGGAGCAAAGATATTTATTTAAACAAAGAAAGGGAAACCTTGAGTATTGAGGGAGTAGTGAACCCTCGTTCTATAGGAGCAGATAACAGTGTTTATTCTACCCAGGTAGTGGATGCAGTGATAAAACTGGATGGAACTCTCAAGCCAGAAAAGAAAAGCGGCTTGCTTGGCCTCTTAGAAGGTATTTTTGGTTCGGTTATGGATATCATTTTTTGATGGGTGGTAAGGGTGAGAATAAAAAGAAGCTTAATATTATTGGGTTTGATTCTAACAATTTTCTCAGTTGTTTCTCCGGTTAGAGGAGAAACAGTAAGAATAAAGGATATTACTCAGGTAGAAGGAGTAAGAGGTAATCAACTGGTGGGGTATGGACTGGTAGTGGGTTTATCAGGAAGTGGAGATAGCAGGAACAGTCTCTTTACCAATCAGGCCTTGGCTAATATGCTAGAAAAAATGGGCATATCTGTAGATTCCCAGGCGGTACGCTCTAGAAATGTAGCTTCGGTAATAGTTACTGCTGAACTCCCTCCTTTTGTGCAGCAGGGAGAGGAAATAGATGTTACTGTTTCCTCCTTAGGAGATGCTAAAACTTTGCAAGGAGGAGTATTACTCCTCACTCCCCTAAAGGCAGTGGATGGAAAAGTTTATGCTGTAGCTCAAGGTCCTCTTTCTATTGGGGGATTCAACGTAGGGGGTGGAGGTAATGTGGTGCAGCAAAACCATCCCACTGTGGGTATGATTCCTGGAGGAGGCATAGTGGAAAGGACGGTAGAGACTAATTTTGTTGATGAGGTAAGAGGAATTTTTACTCTCCTCTTGAGGGAACCAGATTTTGTGACTGCTTCCCGGATTGCCCAGGCTATTAATGAGGAATTGGGGGGAGGAAAAGCTCAAGCATTGGATGCTAATCGAGTAGAAGTAACCATTCCTGAACATTATCAACACCAAGTTTCTCGATTGATAGCTTTGGTGGGAGAAATTCCGGTAGAACCTGATGTCCCTGCTCGGGTAGTGATAAACGAAAGGACGGGAACAGTAGTAATTGGAGGAAATGTGCGAATATTACCAGTAGGTATTTCTCATGGCAATCTTACTGTAACGGTGAGGACTGAATACCAGGTTTCTCAACCTCCTCCCCTATCTCCGGGGGAGACGGTAGTGGTTCCTCAGCAGGAAGTCAGGGTGGAGGAAGAGCCTGCTCGTCTTTTTAAGGTAGAATCGGGAAATACCATAGATGACCTGGTCAGAGCTCTCAACGCTTTGGGGGTTACCCCCCGGGATTTAGTTGCTATTTTGCAAGCCATCAAAAAAGCTGGGGCTTTACAGGGAGAATTAATTATAGAATAGTTTAAGAGGTGATTGGTCAATTTTTAGTTTTTGGTGTTTGCATCATAAATTAACTATGATATAGTAGAGAAAATAGAGGGGGCAGCAATATGCGCATAGAAAATAAAGATTTAGCTATTTCTTTAAAACCTCAAGAGCCATCTTCTCAAACAGTAAAAAAAGCCTGCCAAGATTTTGAGGCTTTTTTTCTGGGGTTTGTGTTTAAAAAAGCCTTTCAACCTCTTTTTACTTCTTCCTCCTCTCCTTTTTTCAGTCAGGAGGAAACCTGGTTTCGAGAGATGTGGGTGGATGAAATTACTAAAAAGGTAGAAGAAAGTGGAGGCTGGGGTATATCTGATATGCTGTATCAAAGATTAGTGGAGGAAAGTAAAGGTGACTTTAGCTAAATGTAAAAGATGTGGAAAATTGTTTAACAGAGTAGTAGATAAAGATATTTGCCCCTCTTGTATGGAAAAAGAAGAGGAAGAATTTCAAAAAGTTAAAGATTTCTTGAAACGTTATCCAGAAAAAAAGTTGGAGGAGATAAGTGAGGAAACCGGGGTGGATAAAAAAGTAATTTTAGATTTTCTTCGGGAAGGAAGGCTGCAATTGTCTGAAATACAAGGAGAAAAAGAAGCTTCTTTGCTCACCTGTGAGCGATGCGGTAAACCCATTACTACAGGAAGGTTTTGTGAGGATTGTAAAAAAAAGCTGGCCTCTATTCTTTCTCCTGATGAAACTAAACCGTCTTCCCGCTCTCCCAATTTTTATTTTAACGAGGCCATAGAAAAAAAGAAAGAAGAGGACTAAAGAAATTAGAAATCCATCCGATATAATAATATAGTGAATAGGTTTATCTAAGGAAGTGAGAAAAATGAAGATTTCCTCTAACCAGTTGGAGAATGTTTTAAGGATTTATGTAAGCAAAGTTGAAGAAGGTAGAAAAGTTAATTCTTCTCTCAAGAAAGAAGAGGAGGAAGGTGACAAAGTTTCTCTTTCTCGTACTGGTCAGGAAATAGCAAAGTTACAGCAGCAATATAAGAAAATCCCTGATGTAAGAGCTGATTTAGTTCAAGAACTGAAAACTAAGATAGAAAAAGGGGAATACGAGGTTCAGGGTAGGGAAGTAGCAGAGAAAATGTTTGCTCGGGAGATTGCTGATTTTTTCATTGAGGGAGGGAAAAATATTTGATAGCTTTGAATGAATTTCTCTCTCATCTTTCGATAGTTTTGGAAAAGGAATTGTATCTGCAAACTGAGCTCTGGAAAGTAGCGAAAGAAAAGAGAGATTTGCTTTTGCAAAACCAAATAGAAGAATTGGTTCCCATTCTGGAAAAGGAAATGGATTTAGTTACTCAGGTGCGGGATACCGAAAAACAATTAAGTGATGTTTGGGCAAATATGGTGGAACAATGTAATTTAGAACCTGGAGAGTTGACTTTGAACCGAATAATTGAACTTTCTCCTCCTGATTTAGCTTTGAAATTCAGAGAAGTTCAAGAAGAGTTAAAAAAAGTCATAAAAGCATTACAAGAAGTTAATTCTCAGAACGCCACTTTAATAGATGATACTTTACACTACATTGATGTGGTTTTTTCTCTATTATTGGGAGGGGAAAAAAATAGCTTTTACTCTCCTCGAGGAAAG
>JARRCQ010000092.1 GCA_029982105.1 Candidatus Atribacteria bacterium
TGGCTACTTTTTTGGGGGCTCTTTCGGGATATGTTTTCTCACGGATGACTGTTAGAGGAAAAGATGACCTTCTTTTTGTAATTTTAAGTAGCCGTATGTTGCCTCCAGTGGTGATTGCTATACCAGTGGTTATTATGTATCGAGCTTTAGGGCTTTTCGACACCAGGGGCGGTCTTATCATTATGTATACTGCATTTAACTTGGCTTTTTCAGTATGGATGATGATAAGCTTTATAGACGATATCCCCAAAGAATATGAAGAGGCAGCTTTGGTAGATGGTTACTCTCGATTTCAAGCTTTCTTTAAGTTCGTTTTCCCTGAAATGAGAGTAGGAATGGCGGCTACTGCCATTTTTAATCTGATTATGACTTGGAATGAATTTACCTTTGCTCTTCTTCTGACAGGAGAGAACGCTCGTACTGCTATCCCGGGCATTGCTCAATCTTTGGGGACGGCTGGTGTTAATTGGGGACAAATCGCAGCCGGTTCTTTTTTGATGGTAATCCCGGTGGTGATTTTTACTTTCCTTCTTGGTGATAATTTGGTTCGAGGCTTTACCTTCGGTGCGATAAAGGAGTAAATAGCAGTGTGGTATTTTGCTCGCTTAAAAAAAATTATAGAACCGTTGTCGATAGTGATGGTCATTTTTGGTATATTTAGCCTTTGCCAACCATTTACCTTCTTTCTTTACCATTATGGGTTTGCTTTTTTAGGGATCGGAGCTGGACTATATACTTTGTTCTCTCACATTCCTCCTGTAGAAGAACCCGAAGAAAAGGAGGAGGTATAGTGAAATGTCCTCAGTTCGAGTAGAACATTTATCTAAAAGATTTGGTAAAGTGGAAGCGGTTAAGGAAGTCTCTTTTCAGGTGGAAGAAGGAGAATTTATTGTCCTTCTCGGGCCTTCAGGATGTGGTAAGACTACTACCTTGCGCTGTATAGCTGGATTAGAAGTCCCCGATTCAGGAAGAATTTTTTTTGACCAAGAAGATGTAACTCTTTTGGGACCATCTGCTCGTAACATTGCCTTTGTTTTTCAGCTCTATGCTTTGTATCCTCACCTTTCGGTGTATGATAATGTGGCTTTTCCTCTAAGAGCGGAAGGATTACCCAAAAAAGAGGTAGAAGAAAGAACCGAAGAGGTACTTAAGCTTTTGCAAATAGATGACATCAAACATCAAAAGCCTCGGAAATTGACTGGCGGTCAGAGGCAGAGGGTAGCGTTAGGTCGAGCAATTGTTCGACGCCCTCGGGTTTTCCTATTAGATGAGCCTCTTTCTAATATCGATGCTAAATTGAGGGAGATAACTCGAGGAGAACTCAAGAAACTGCAGAGGTCTATAAAGGCAACTACTATTTATGTCACTCATGACCAAGTAGAAGCTATGACCATGGCGGATAAAATTGTAGTGATGAATTTTGGTGATATCCAGCAAATTGGCTCTCCTCATGAAGTATATCACTACCCAGCAAATCTTTTTGTAGCTCGTTTCATTGGTAGCCCGGGCATGAATTTTATTCCGGGGGAATTATTGCAAAAAGAGAGGTTGGGAGTGATGATTAATGATAGTTATTTTATACCTTTGGAAAAAGAACAAATACAAATTATAGAAGAAAAAGATATATCTCGAAAAGTTATTTTGGGAGTGAGACCAGAAAATATAATACTGACTGAAGAAGATATAGAAGGTGCTATTAAAGCTGAGGTTTATGTTTTTGAACCGTTGGGAGCAGAAAATGTTGTTACTTTTAGGATTAATGAACACTTAGTCAAAGCAGTTTTACCAGGAGATATGTATCTTTCACGGGGGGAAATAGTAAATTTGCATTTTAAAGAGATAAGAGTTTTCGATACCAGAAGTGAAAAACTCATTGCCTGAGAGGAAAACAAGATGGCTAGCTTATCAATCACCAATTTGACTAAGAAGTTTGGGCGCACAATAGCAGTTTCTAAGCTCTCTCTGGAGGTAAAAAGCGGGAAAATTACCGTTCTCTTAGGACCTACTGGAGCAGGTAAAACTACTACTTTACGTTGTGTAGCAGGTTTAGAAAAGCCAGATGAGGGAGAAATAAAAATTGATGGAATTTTAATTAACGATCTGCCTCCTAAAGATCGAGATATGGCTTTTGTATTTCAAAACTTTTCTCTTTATCCTCGCTATACTGTTTTTGAGAACATCGCTTCTCCTTTACGTATTCGTGGCTTATCCAAGGAAGAAATAGATAAGAAAGTACAAGAAATAGCCAAACTTTTGCATATTGAACAGCTTTTGGACCGCAGGCCTATTTTTATTAGTGGAGGAGAAATGCAAAGAGTAGCCATTGCTCGTTCTTTGGTGAGGGAGCCTAAGGTTTTCCTCCTAGATGAGCCCTTAACCAATTTAGATGCTAAAATCAGAGAAGAGATGAGAACAGAGCTAAAGAGATTACAGGAAGAAAGCGGAGCTACTTTTTTCTATGCTACCCCGGATCAAGCAGAAGCTCTCTCTATGGCTGACTGGATAGCGATAATAAAAAACGGTCATCTAATGCAAGAGGGCACTCCAACTGAAATTTACCACCGACCTCGTAACTTGTTTGTGGCTGACTTGGTGGGGAGTCCTGGTATGAACTTTATTCCTGCTGTTATAGAAGGAACAAATCTTAACGTGGGACCAGGATGTTTTTCTCTTTCTCTTAAGAAAGAAATCGTTCAAGCTGTTCAAGAAAAACTTTCTTCTGTTCAGGTTTATTTAGGAATAAGGCCGGAAGATATTTTAATCTCTTATGATAGAAAAGAAGGATTTTACCCAGGAGAGGTAGAAGTGATTGAGTCTTTAGGACTTTTACAAATCATTCGTTTGCGCATCGATCATCATTTTCTTAGAGTGAGAAGTGAGGAAAAAAATCACTTTAATGCAGGAGAACAAATCTTCTTTAGTTTTAAAGAAAATAAGCTCCATATTTTTGACCGTCAAACGGAGGAAAGAATCTGGTGAAGGAGGATGAAATATAAACATGGGTTACGGAGTTAACCTTTTTCTTTGGACTGCGGCCTACACTGACAAAGATGAACATCTTTTCCCTTTGGTGCGAAATCTGGGGTTTGATGTGGTAGAAATACCCCTGGATTTGCTGGATGAAATCGATGTAGAAAAAACCAAACGTGTTTTGGAAGAAAATGGACTGCGAGTGACCGGTTGCGCGGTAGTAGGAGAAAGAAGGGATTTGATTAGCGATAACGCTGAGATTCGCCAGGAAGCAAAGGAATACTTTTCTCGTTGTTTAAAGATGCTCTCTGCATGGAAGGGGACAGTATTATGCGGTCCTTGCTATTCAACTGTAGGTAAGCTAACTGGCCAGAGTCGAACGAAGGAAGAATGGAAAAGAGCAGTAGAAGGACTTAAAGAATTAGCTCAGGTAGCGGAAGATTGTCAGGTCAAGATAGCCTTGGAGCCCTTAAACCGTTTTGAAACTTATTTTTTGAATATTGCTGAAGATGCTGTGCAGTTGGTAGAAGAAGTAGATAGCCCCTGGGTAGGAATCCTCCTCGATACTTTTCATATGAACATAGAAGAAAAATCTCTTTACAAGGCGATAAAACAAGCGGGGAAACACCTCTTTCATGTTCATACCTGTGAGAATGATCGAGGAACGCCTGGAGAGGGGCATGTAGAGTGGAATGAAGTATTTCAGGCTCTCCGGGAGATAAATTATCAAGGAGACTTAGTCATCGAATCTTTTGTTCCGGGGGTTAAAGAGATTGCTCGAGCAGCTTCTATTTGGAGACCCCTGGCTCCCGACAGTGACTATATTGCCCGGCAGGGTCTTGAGTTTTTGAAAAATAACTGGAAGAGATAACATTGTTTCTAATAAAGAGGAGCAGCCAATCTTTGTAAAGCTTGGTTTGCTCCTCTTTATTATTTTCTAAGCTATTCTGCCAGCTTCTCGAAGCGATGAATAATAGCTAAAGCAGGGTCTACTGGGACTTTTGCCCGCTTAACGTCTTTAGGGATACTAATGATAGGAGTTTTTCTGATACTTTTGCCCTCAAATTGGGGTAACCACTCTTTTTCTGCTTCTAACATTTCGCTTGCCATTTCTCGTATTTCATTTAAATTAAGAACCGCCCCGGTTAACGGGTCCATCGCGCAGGCCTGAACAACAGTTTCTGGATCTCCACTTTTGGCTGCAAGCACTGCTAAGCGTTGGACATTTATGTTAGTCATATTTAAAGCAGCACACTGGGGTGGAAGTTCTCCAACAATAGTTTTGTGCAATCCATTTTCATCTGCGTATATGGGACCTTCTGCACAACAATCGTAGGGCAAGTTAGCAATCATACCATCATTACGGACATTGCCATTGAACTTAAAAGTCTTACGGGTTTCTATTGCTTCAATAATATAAGAACCGTATTCGACACTACGAGGTGGCAATTCCGTTGGTTCATCCGCTAACATGTCTTTGTTACTATACTTCTCGGCTACATGGGCACACCATTTGTAGTATGCTCCTGATTCACCACCGAAATCAGGTTCATCACAATAAATATCAAGTGATTTCTGATTTTTTCGAAACCATGGTACATATTCTGAGAGGTGTCCTGTAGACTCGGTCATAAAATAACCGAATTGACGTAACACTTCGCCTCGCACTTTTTCATTTACATAATATTCTGGCCGTTCAAATTTATCTTTTAAAATAGGATATAAATCTTGTCCATCCTTTTCTAATTTAATAAACCAGGCCATATGGTTAATTCCAGCGCATATAAAATCAATTTCTTCTTTCGGCACACCAGCATAACCTGAAATTAAGTCTAAGGTGGTTTGAACTCCATGGCACAGTCCTACAAAATTAACTTTGGTTTCCCCTAGCGCCCAACAAACCATGGCCATCGGATTAACATAGTTGAGCAATAACGCTCTTGGACAAAGCTCTTCCATGTCTTTTGCCATATCCAATGTGACAGGAATACTTCTTAAAGCACGAAAAATACCTCCTGGACCTAAGGTGTCACCAATACACTGGTCAACTCCATATTTTTTAGGAATTTTCCAGTCATACTCAAATGCTTTAACCCCTCCTACCTGAAATGTCGAAATTACATAATCGGCTCCCTTTAAGGCTTCACGTCTATCTGTAGTAGTATAAACTTCTGCCGGTAAACCATTCTTTTTAATAACTCGGTTAGCAAAAGCCTCAACTTTTGAAGTGTTACGTGTACTGGGAGCCATCAGGGCAAAAAGGGTATCTTGTAACCCATCAGTAGCCATGATGTCTAACATCAATGTTTTACAAAAAACGATGCTTCCCGCACCAATAATTGCTACTTTTCGCATGATATTATCAGTTCCCCCTTATTGATTTTCCAATTTATTAATTCCATCTTGGCTTTGGTATTAAGGATTATTCATAGTCCCAATTTTATATAACTTTGCTAAGTATTTAAGGTTTCCCCTGCTGGTATTAGAATACCTTAAAACTTAAAAGCTTGTTTAAAAAACGGTTACTTATGCCCTGTCCTATTTTTATTTCGTCTTACTTTCTCTCTCTTTCATTTTGGCTTCATAATAAGCTAAATCGTATGGAAATTTGCCTTCTTTAATCCCGGCAAGGTAAGCATCCTTCTTCCAAGGGATAGCTGAATCCACATTTTCTTTCGTAATTAAATCGGAATAAACTGTTAGGAGCCTTTCAAAAGTTTCACCTTTAAAATACCTTACCACTTGTTGAAAGGACAGGTGAGCACATAATGATGGTGGATCAGGAGCCGTAGCTGCCACTTTGCCAGCCTTAATCCATTCTATGCCTTCTTCTTTACCATTGGTAGTAAGTATAATTTTGTCCTTACCTGGTACAATTCCTTGTTCTTCAAACACCTGGAGAACCCCAGCAGTCATTTCTTCGTTCATTACATATACTATGTCGAACTCTCTACCAGAAGCCAAAAGGTCTTGGGCAACTTGTATAGCCTTAGTGCGTTGCCACTCTCCCGAGCCCACACTCACAGCTTTGATACCTGTGTTATAGTCATCCAAAGCATCCTGTAATCCTTGGGCATGAGCTTCAGCTGTACCTTGACCATAAAAACCATCTATGGTAACTACTTTGGCATCAGGATAATTTTTAGCAATCCATTCACCATTCATATAACCACAATTGTAATAACTAAATCCTACATGGCCATCAACCCTACCACCAGTTGTTTCTTCATCAGGTCGCCCTACCACAAAGAATATAGGAACGCCTGCTTCATTAGCAACCTTAGCAGCTTGACCAGCAGAATATACATTTGCAGTTATGACAACGATTGCATCAACCCCTTTAGCTATTAGATCTTGGACGTTTGAAATTTCCTTCTCAGGTGAATATTCAGAATTTAAAACTGTAACTTCCCAACCCATATCTTTTGCCAGAGCTTCATAAACATCAAACAGCTTATAGTAATAATCATCTGGACCGGCATTCACCAAACCAATACTTTTCCCATTTAAAGCAGGATCTGTTGCTTCAGCAAAAGCAAAAGTGCTTGAAGCTAATAATAACACAACTACCATGATAGACAACGTTAATTTTCTCATCTTGCTTATCAACCTCCTTCAATTAAAGATATTTAATCCAAATACCAGCAGGGAAAACTTTTACAAAATTTGGAGCTAATAAAGCATACTTTTTTATTTTCATAGTTATTTATACATTACT
>JARRCQ010000093.1 GCA_029982105.1 Candidatus Atribacteria bacterium
ATCATCAATCCGCTGGAGCGCTCTTTCCCTAACAGATTCCCCTAATGGGTTATAGGGTTTTTACCCTGTTATTGTCAGTATTGTTTTATTTTTTCCGATAGTATCTTCACTCGAGCAGCAATATCTTCCGGGTGAGCAAAAACCAAAGATCCCGCCGCTATGATAGATGCACCACAAAAAGCCAGATATTCAATATTTTGGTCATTAACTCCTCCATCAATTTCAATTTCGGTAGACAAGCCTCTTTTTCTTATCTCTTGGCGAAGAGTAGAGATTTTATCCTCCATACCGGAAATAAACTTCTGTCCTCCAAAACCAGGATGAACAGTCATCAAATGTACATAATAAAGCCTATCTAAAACCGGGCTTAAACATTGCCAGGGGGTACCAGGAGCAAGTGCTACTCCAGGCCTACCTCCCCGCTTTATAATTTCATCTACTATTGAGCTATAATCAGGGGATGCTTCCAAATGGAAACTAATCATATTTGCCCCTTCTCGAATAAAATCAGCGATATAAAGACGAGGATCATCAGTCATAAGATGAACATCTATAGTCACTTGAGGCAAAATTTTTCTCACTGCCTTTAAAATAGGAAGTCCAAAAGTAAAGTTAGGGACAAAATGTCCATCCATTACATCTACATGGATGATTTCTGCTCCTCCTTCCCAGGCAGACAGCAGTTCTTCTTTAAGCTGAGAAAAATCACAAGATAAAATAGAGGGAGCTAATTTAGCCATAAATTTTCCTCCTTATATTAATTAAGAGTCTTATCCCAGTAATAGTAGCCATTAAGGTAAATAACTACTCTACCTTCGCCTTTCGTAGAAGTAGTTAGCTCTACAATTTCTTCTCCTTGATGTTCCTTTTCATAAACTATCCGCTCGCCCAACTCATCAGTAACTACCACTTTTACTTCAATAGGGGTTCGAGAACTAGGTAAAACAAACCTCAAATGCAATTCTTTCAATCCTTCTGTTTCTTCTAATTTAGTTACTTGAAGATTAATTTTCTCTCCCGCTTCCACTCCCTCTCCTGGAAGAGGACTCTGACTCACTACTATACCAGCATCTCTCCCTTCTACCACTACTTCCTCCACGTTGCCTACAGTGAGGTTGCTCTGGGCTAATAATCTTTTGGCTTCCTCTAACCGCAGCCCTACGACATCCGGAACAGTAATTAAAACAGCCTCCTCCATTTCACCTTTTCCTTTACTCACCAAAAGGCTCACCAAACTGCCTTTGGTTACCTTACTCTCAGGAGGAGGATTTTGAGAAACTATGTAACCTGCAGGAATGGTATCGTGCGTTACTTCTACCACCCTCTCTAACTTTAAACCGCTACTTTCAATAAGATTTTGTGCTACTTCTAAACTCATCTGCCGAACATCAGGAACAGAAACAGAGGTAGATGAAGAGACAGGAAGAGAAGAAGAGGAACTACCACCGGATATACTACCTCCCGCTATTTCTTCCCCTCCATTAATTACCAATTTTACTCTGTGATTTTTCTTTACTTCCACACCCGGAGGGGGGTCTTGTTGAATAACCCAATTAGGAGGAAGATCGGGGTTGTTTTCTATTCTTTTTATCTCCACCTGCAAACCCAGGCGGGATATCTGATTGATAGCCTCCACCATACTTCGATTACGAAAATCAGGCAAAGATAAAGTATCACTCGTAAGATAATATTGAAAAAAGACTAAACCCAAATAAATACTTAAGGCTACACCTCCACCAAAAAGAAGGGCATAAACAAAAATCCGAATTATAAAAGAAGTCCAACTTTCTCTTTTCATATCTCACTTTTTCCTCCAAGCCACAACAAAAAAACCGTCACAATTAAATTGATGAGGCCAGATTAATATCTCCTCTTTTTTGTCCAAACTTACTCTCTCCCATTCTTTTCCTTCTTGAGCTTCCCATTTTTCTACTACTTCTTCGGTTTCTTCGTTAGTAAGGCTACAAACACAGTATACCATTATTCCTCCTTTTTTTACTAAAGAAGAAGCAGAAATAAGAAGAGAAAATTGCTGATGAGCCATTTTTTTTAAGTCCGGGTTTTTGAGTAATATCTCAGGGTTACGACGGATAGTTCCCCAACCAGAACAAGGAGCATCTAACATTACTAAATCAGCAGTAGAAAAAAATTCTCGAGGAGGATGAAAAGCATCTACCACCATTGGTCTGACATTGCTAATACTAAACAGCGAAATAAACTTAGAAAGAGTATTAATTTTATTCTCTTTCTTATCCCAGGCAATGATTTCACCTCGGGATAGGTATTGAGCCAGGTTAAAAGTTTTTCCTCCTACTCCACAACAGACATCTACCACTCTTCCTTTAATAAAAGAACTAATAGATTTGACTACCAGTTGAGACCCTAAATCTTGAGGATAAAATAAGCCTTCCTGATATTCAGGAAGAGCTAGAAGAGTAGAATAATCAATATCCACTTTCAAAGCCCCAGGAAGTATAGTTTTGCTACTCTTTATCCCTTTTTCCCTCCATCTTTCCATTAACTCGTCTTCTGTAGTTTTAAAGGTATTAATCCTAATATAGAGAAAAGGAGGAAGAGATAAAGATTTTTTTAGCAATTTTAAATCTTCTTCTCCTATCCAGTTTCTCCACTCCTCTTCTAAAAAGGGAGGAAGTTCTATTCCTTCTTCTTCCAGAATAGAGGAATAGTAGTCTCTTTTTTCGGCTATTTTCCGGAGAACAGCGTTAACCAGAGAAGTAAAGTCTCCTTCTATCTCTTTGGTAGTTTCTACCACTGCGTTTACTATAGCAAAAGAAGGAGCAGAATGGAAAAGAAGCTCCCCTACTCCCATTCGTAAAAGGTTTTGAACTTTAAGGGGGAGCCTCTCCCAACGAGGTAAGTGTTCTTTAAGCACTTCGTCTATAAAGGAATAATGTTTTACTATATTCCGCAATAAACTTACTAACCAGCTTCGGTCTTTTAGAGTATATTTGTTCTTACTAATCCATCGATTATATTCAGCATCTAAAAGAGCAACACGACCAAGGTAAAGACGATTTAAAATCTGCAGGACATCTTTCCTTGGATATTCACTCAATTCCTGCTCCCCCGCAGGAGTACTAATCGCAGGAGTTGAAGGGCAGCCATAGCGGTAGCAGCCACATAAGTAAGAGCAGCAGCATTTAACATTTGCTTGATATAAGGCTTCTCTTCCGCCGCTATTATCCCTGCTTTATCTAAAACAAGATAGGCTCTAGAGCTGGCGTTATATTCTACCGGTAAAGTTACCAATTGAAAAATAACTGCTAAACTGAAAAATATAATACCCAAATCCATAAGGGTGGGAAGGTAAAAAATCAAACCAATCAAAAAAAGAGGCAAAGCCAACTGCGAACCAAAACTCGCTATAGGAACCAAAGTAGAGCGCAAAGCAAAAGCAGAATATTGCTCTCTTTTCTGCAAAACATGCCCTACTTCATGAGCTACAATGCTATAATCAGCAATAGACGAACCATTAGCCACTGCCTGAGAAAGACGCAATACTTCTCGGGTGGGATCGTAATGGTCAGTTAACGCCCCCGGTATTTCCTCTACTCTCACCCTCAGACCCAGACTATCTACCAGCATCTCCGCCACTTCTCTACCGCTCATCCCCGCACTAGCTCTTTTTTTAGACAGCTTAGAATAAGTGCTACTTACCTTACTTTGAGCATAAAAAGCAAGAATGAGCGCAGGAATTAAAAGAATAAACGTATAATCAAAAGGAAAGAAAAGCATCCCATTCACCTCCTATTTTAATTGGTCTCCTTCCTTCAGGGGATATCCACAACAAAATTCTCGAGAAACCATAACCTGCCGGCTTTCCGGCTGTACCTCTTCTACTAAAACTCCCCCTTCGCCTGTGGCCACCACAAACCCCCGAGAGTTAATCTCTATTACCGTCCCGGGAGAGGCAGAAACCCCCTCTTCTAAGATAGCTTTTAAGATTTTAAGCCTCCTATTTTGGAAATAAGTATAAGCTCCAGGATAAGGAGAAAAAGCTCGGATTTGGTTTACGATGTTAAAAGCACTATCTCTCCAGTCGATTCTGGCCCTTTCTTTTTTTAATATAGGAGCATAAGAAACCTCTCCTTCTTGAGAACGAGGAGTAATTTCTCCCCTCACCCAGCGAGGTAAGGTTTCTACTAAAAGTTTTCCTCCTTCTTTTCCCAGCTTCTCAGTCAGTGATTGGTAATTGTCCTCCTTATCTATAGCCACTTCCTTTTGAGCTAATATAGGTCCGGTATCCACTCCTTCATCCATAAGCATGATGGTAACTCCTGTTGTTTTTTCTCCTTGAAGAAGAACAGAGCGGATAGGGTCTGGCCCTCTAAAGCGAGGAAGAAGGGAAGCATGAACGTTTATCGCCCCCTTGCGAGGCAGAGACAACAAATCCCGGCGCAAAATCTGTCCATAGGCAGCTACTACTATAACTTCTGGAGAAACAGAACGCAAAATATTTAAAAACTCTATATCATTCACTCGCTCTGGTTGCCAGATGGTTAACCCTTCTTCTTTCGCTTTTTCTTTAACCGGAGAAGAGCACAATTTCCTCCCCCTTCCCGCTGGACGGTCTGGTTTGGTAACTATTCCTAATATATTATTATTTCTATCCCTTAGGAGTTCCTCTAAAACTAAAACAGCGAAAGAGGAAGTTCCCATAAAAACTATATTCAAAATCTATTCCTCCGTTATAGAAATTTTTTTCAGCTTATTATGGAGCAATAAGCGCCGAGCAGGACTTAATCTATCTACAAACAATATTCCATCTAAATGATCAATTTCATGTTGCAAAATGCGAGCTAATAGCCCTTTCCCTTCTATAGTAATTTCTTTTCCATCTAAATTCCACCCTTCTACTATCACTTCTTTTGCTCTCTCCACTCGATCATAGATATCAGGAAAGCTCAAACAACCTTCTTCTTCTTTTTCCTTTTCCTCACTAAGGTAAACGATATGGGGGTTAATTAAAACTTGGTCTTTTTTTTCTTCAGGATTGGTAAAGGTTATAATACGCCACAAAACTCCTACTTGGTTCCCCGCTAACCCTACCCCTCCTGCAAGACGCATAGTCTCTTTCATGTCCCGGGCCAAATCCCACACTTTCTGGTCTATATTCTCAATGGGCTGGGCTTTCTCTCTCAGAACAGAGCTACCATAAATCTTTATTCCCTTGACTGCCAACCACCTTCACTCCTTTTTTTCTAAAATTCTACTTCTACTCGCCATTCTCCCCTGCTTTTTCTCTCTTGAGAGAAAAATTTAGAAATTACAATAAAAACTTCTTCTATCTTATCTCGGGAATAGCGAAGGGTCATTTCTTCACTTTCCTCTCCCCATTTTCTTCCTTGAGCCGGAAAGGGACCACCTACTTCTATTCCTGCCTTTTCTAAATCATTCTTCAGTTTTTTTAAAACCAATTCGTCCTTCTCCCTATTCCTACATCTCTTTATCAGGTGTACCAAGACCCCATAAGGTGGATAACCTAATTTTTTTCTCTTCTCCAAAATAGGGGGATAAAAATCACGAGGAGATTGTAAAAACCGGCTTACCTCTTTTTCTACCCCCTTTCTTCCCTGAATAAACACCTGAGGAGTAAGAGAAGAGTTAAGACCAAGAAGACTTTGTATTCGCTGCAAGCTCAAATAAAATTTTTCTCGAGCATTGATATCGGAAAGATACAGCCAATCCTCCAATGACCAGATAATCAAAAGAGATGCTTCTTGTAATATTTCTTCTCGCAAAACTAAAGAGGTACCCACTAAAATGGAAAACAAGGGGAGATTCTTTGCTTCTTCCTCTTTTTCAGCGTTCATAACTACTACTTCTTGAGAGGGGAAAATTTGCTTTATTTCTTCTCCCACTTTTTCCATCCCCTCTCCCCATCCTTCTAACCACACTCCTCCACAACGGGGACAAAACAGATCAGGCTCTCTCTTTCCCCCACATAGAGGACATACCAACATTTTAGTTTTTTTATAATAACGGAGTGCTACTCCACAATGAGGACAAACATAATAAAAACCACAATCTCGACAACCTAAAGCCGGAGTATAACCTTTTTTTTGCACCCAAATTAATACTTTACCTTCTTTACTCAATGTTTGAAGAATAGCTTTCCGCGCCGAAAAAGTTAAAGAAGACCCTCCCTTTTTTTCATAAGAAACTAAATTAACTGACGGCTTAGAAATCCGGGAGAAAGAAGGGAAATCTCTTTTTTTACATTCTCCAGTAGTCATAAAATGGTAAAGAGATAAGGTAGGCGTTAGACTTACTACCTCCAGGTTTCCTCCTGTAATTTTAATTTTTTCCAAGAGCAGTCGAAAGGTATCATAAAAAGGAGGGCGGTCGGAATAATGCCCTTTATCTTCCGGATCCAAAACTACATGATAATAAAGACCTTGAGCAGGTAAAAATATGCTTCCCCGAGTGCCCAAAATAACATCAAAATCTCCATCTTCAGCTAATTTATAGGCTAAGAACCTCCGCCGAGAAGCAAGTCGGCTATCATATTTTATTAATCTCAACAAGGGAAATCTATTTTCTAAAAAAGAAGAAAAATGATCTAATGTTCTAAAGTCGGGAAACACCAAAAGAGTTTTTTTGTTCTCTTTCTGAGTTTTATCTATAAAGGAAAGAAAAAAAGCT
>JARRCQ010000094.1 GCA_029982105.1 Candidatus Atribacteria bacterium
AACTCGAAGGTTAACGGGTCTTCTGCTTTTTCGAAGATGTGCTTGGGCATAATTCGTAGGCATCCCCACCGATCTAAAAAGTGAGTGTGGAATCTAGAATTAGGCACTTTAAGATTTACCACGACGGTGTAATCATCGGTCTTTTCTACTTTTTCTACAAGTTCAGCCATCGGTCCATGATAGGGTAACCCCGCTACGCGCATGTGAAGGTCAATGGTAAAAACTACATCGTCAGCAGTCAGGGGAGTATTATCACTCCAGTAAACACCCTGACGTAGTTTAATGGTCATCTGAGTAAAATCTTCATTATAAATGGGAAGCTCGGCTGCCAATCCGGAGATAATCTCACCGGTAGCATAATCGACTGTCCAGAGAGGCTCTAAAAGTAACTGCTGTATTCCTCGATCTTGCCAGCGCCAACCTGCCCAGAGATTAAAGTTACTTGGTGTTCCCACCCGACCCGTCAGTTGGTCAACTATCAGCGTTTCCTCTCGAGGAATTCCCGGTGGCAGTTGAGCCAGGGCAGAAAAGGACATCATTGTAACTAACCCCAAAACTATAAACATCGAGACTAAATATTTGTGTTGCATAAAAATTTACCTCCTCCCTCAAAATAAAAATTCCTTTTAAGATATTCTCACACTTTTCCCACATTTAGTGGTTTTCCTGTCACGTCCTAAACAAACTTAAGTTTATTTCCTAAACACCGTTTTGCTCTATTAACCTGCATGGTAAAACAATTCCCTTTTCCTCACCTCCTCTTATTCTCTCTGCTAAAAGTTCAGCGGCAACTTTCCCCAGCTCTCCCAAGGGTTGCTCCACTGTGGGGAGAGGTGGGTCGGTGTACTTTACTGCTTCTATTCCATCAAAGCCGATGATAGTGATATCATCATGAACTTTAATGTCTCTCTCTTTGGCTACCTGCAGTGCGCCGATAGCCATTTTATCGTTAGCGGCAAAAATTGCTGTGGGAAGGGGAGAGACTTGAAGCAATTTTTCCATCGCTTCTCTTCCACTCGCCCGGCGGAAGTTTCCCTCTACTACGTACTCTTTTTTAATGGGAATACCAAAATCTAAAAGAGTGTCTACGTAAGCTCGATATCTCTCTTCTGCATGGCGATGTTCTCGGGGGCCTCGCAGATGGGCAATCTGCCGGTGGCCTTTTTCTATTAGATATTTAACTGCTTCTCTTGCTCCACCATAGTGGTCAATGTCTACATAGCTTACGCCTTCTCCTTCTACTCGCTGGTTAACAATGACAAAGGGGAAGTTTTCCTTAACTAAGTCACTAACTTCAGAATAATGAATAGGCCAATGAGAAAGAATAACCAGGCCTTCGAAAAGGCGATTGCGAGCAATGTTTAAGAGAGCTTCTCGCTTATCCAAGGGGTGACCGTTAAAGAATTCTCCTTTTACTACTATCTGCAGGTAATATCCTTCCCGAGAAATGGCGGCCAAAAGGCGGTTAATTAATTCTCCATAAAAAGCAGAGAGTTTTTCCTGTTCTTTAATGAATGCACAAAGAAGGATGGTATTAGTTTTACCCTTTACTAAACTTCGAGCTACGATGTTGGGGCGATATCCCAATTTTTGGGCTGCCTCTTCCACTTTTTTTTGAGTTTCCTCCGAAACTTTGCCTTTTCCATTTAAAACCATTGATACCGTGGCTGGAGATACACCAGCTAATCTTGCTACATCTTTAATGGTTATGGGCACATTTTTCTCCTTAACTAAATCGTTTTAATAAACCATTATTAGTATAGATTAGATTTGAAACATTTGTCAACAATGGATAGATGTAATTTTATTAATTAAAACGATTTAGAGATTTCTTTTAAACAAATACTGCTGGCGGAGAAAGCTCCTACCAATACGCTGTAGAAAAGAACCCAGCGTTGAGGAAGGAAAGACATCTTCCTCCGGGCTCGTGATGACAAAATAGGAGAAGAACAATTGTATTCAGGATTTATGGTTAACTATAACAGTGCACGTCCAGAAAACAATTATAGAACACGATGAGCCCATAACCCCCCAAAGGCAATTCCTATCGGGTGGCATTGTGAGTTCACTTATCAACCTGTGGCGGTCTTCCTAAAACCTATGGAGATTTTTTTAAAGCAGTCTCCGGTGACACCAAGGGGAGAGGGTGATATAATTTATCATATTTTTAGGAAGATTTTTACGGGTAAAGTTTGTTGAATGTGAGGTGGTTGTTTTGGCTTTTATTCAAGGGAGGATACTTCTCCCTTCTGATAGTCTCTGGGTGAGAAAAGCAGCCCGAGAATATATGCGTTTTAAGGAAGAAAGAGAAAAACTTCTTGCTCCTCTTCCAGACACAGAGATAAAGGTTTTTCTTTCTGAGAGTCCCGATTTGATAACACAAACCAAAAGTAATGAGGAGGGAGAGTTTTTCTTGCGAGTTCCTCCTGGAGAAAATTGTTTTCTGGAGTTTTATTCTCAATCTCAACTGGTGGCTTTGGCCTTTGCAAACTCCACAGAAGAAGAGATAGATTTAGGAATAGTAGATAGCCTTGCTACTGCTCAGGCTTTGAAAATGAAGATGGGGGAGAAGGGGAATTCGATTTCTATTTCTCGGCTGGCCAAAGACATAGAAGGAATGTGGGATAGGGGTGAAAGCTTAGAAAAACTTAAAGCAGTAACTTACTCTTCTCCTGACCCTTTTCAATTGATAGAGTATTTTGATTTTTCTTTTTTTCCTGACAGTAAAACCTTATTGGTGAGTTGGAAATCTCGTCAGCCAGTAGTGGCTCGCCTGTACTATCGTTCTTTTAACTCTTCTCGCTACCATAGCTTAACTACTCAGCACCAAAAAAGAGGAATCTTCTCTTTTGAGGTGCGAGAGTTTGAGGGTTATCTTTTCTACTTAGAGGTGGAAAACAGCCAGCATATTTTGGGAAGAACTCCTCTTCGAGCAGTACGTGCTCCTCTTTCTTCAGAGAAAAGAGAAATAATAATAGAGGGAAGAGAAGATGGTCCTATTACAGTGGCTCGTCGCAAAGTTTCGGGGGAAAAGATAATTTCTTTCCCTAAAGAAAACAAGAACATTAAGCTTCTCCTCTCTCGAGCACTGGAAAGAGAGTTTGAGGCAGAAATGTACTTTAATTTTTTGGGAGTGGAAGAAATGCCTCGGTTTCTGGCTCGAGAAGGATTTGAGGAGTTGGAATTTGCTCTTTATTTTCCTACTGAATTTTCTTTTCTGTGGGGTCCGGTAGGGGGTGATCCGGGAGTATCTCTATCTCCGGAAAATGAGAAAACAATTTTAGAGTTGTGGGAAGATGAGGGTTCTGTTCTTCTTCCTGGACACTTAATGGAAGTAGGCTACAGCACCCCTTTTGTAGAAGTGGTGGGCTACCGAGGAGGAACATATTTTCATCTCTTTTCTAACACTGATTTAAAAGAAAAGATTTTTCTCTTTTCCCTGCGCCGTCTGGATTCTATAGACTTAGAAACTACTATTTATTACTGGGGAAATTTAACCCTGCAGGGGGAGGGGCTGTTTGAAGACTATTCTCTGGAGCTTAACCTCCGAGGTAAATTTGAAGAAGGAAAAAATCCTCCTTTTTGGACTATTCCTCAAGGCGAAGTAGAAGGTCAAATTAAACTGTGGGCAGACTTGGAAATTAAGAAGAAATAGAGGAAGGACACCATTCTTGTACCGGGCATTCCGGGCAACGAGGTTTTTTGGCTAAGCAAGTTGTTCTGCCCAAAAAACCCAAAAGATGAGTTGCTCTTATCCAGCATTCTTGGGGAATCAGAGAGGATAAGTCTTTTTCTATTTCCGAAGGAGAGGAAGAAGAGGCAAAACCTAACCTCTGAGACACCCGGGCTACGTGGGTATCTACGGCAATGGCAGGGATGTGAAAAGCGTTGGCTAAAACAATGTTAGCAGTTTTTCTCCCCACTCCAGGCAAAGATGTGAGTTCTGAAAGCTCTGGTGGAACTTCTCCTGCAAATTGTTCTACTAAAATAGAACTGGTTTCTTTGAGGGACCGGGCTTTTTGCCGATAGTAAGGAAGAGAGTGAATAATCTCTTCAATTTCAGAAAGGGAAGCATGCGAGAGAGCTTGAGGGGTGGGGAAACGCTGAAAAAGAGTTTTGGTTATTTGATTTACTCGCTCATCAGGAGCTTGAGCAGCCAAGATGGTAGCTACTAAAAGCTCAAAAGGGTTACTAAATTCTAAAAGTAACCGAGCATGGGGAAAACGCTTTTCTAAAATATCCAGAATTTTAGCCATTCTTTCCTTTTCTTCCACTTTGTATATCTTCCTCTTCTTAAATTTTGTATAAATTATATAGCATTTTGCCAAATCTTATCTATAGCATTCCACAGGGTCTGTGGCACAAACTTTAAAGGCGAAGTGTATAAAAAGGTTTAGAAATAAAATTCCGTCAAAGAAGGGCAATCTGACTGCGTGGCTATCTTATAATTCCCGGTGCAATTTGCCTTTAAAGTTTTAACAGTTTAACATATTTTGTGGGATACTATATGTAGCATAAAATTGTTGGCCTTAAGTTTAAAAGAGAGTTAAGAGGAGATTGATAGTGGTATGGATAGCCCAAGAGAGGAGCTCTTCAATTTTATGGTTGTGAATGCTATTTATCCTTTTTGCAGTACAAAGGGAACTATTTTCTTGAAATGTTCTCAAAAAGGGATACTAACCCAAGAAAAAAAGCAAGAAATCATTGAGCTTCTGAATATCAAAACCAGTAGCGAATGCGAAACGCTAAGAGAAGAAATTAAAAAGCAAGTAGCCGAACGCCGTACAACTCGCCCTATAAAAGAATGGATAAAAGAAGAAAGGCCAAGAGAAATGCTGGTGAAATTGGGAGCGGAAAATTTGCCCTTGTCCAAACTTCTGGCCATAATTTTGAGAACAGGGAAAAACGGCGCAAGCGCTGAAGAGTTAGCTCAGACTTTGCTTAACCATTTTGGCTCACTTAGAGCGATAGATGCGGCACCGATTTCTGAGCTATCTAAAATTGAGGGGATTGGCCCTGCTAAAGCAGCTCAAATTAAGGCAGCACTGGAACTGGGTAAAAGATTTTTCCAGGAAAAAGCATCAACCCGGAAAAAATTAACCAAGCCAGATGATGTGATTAACTATGTTTGTGAATATTATGCTCCTTACCTGAGAGACCAGGAAAAGGAGTTTTTTAATATAATTCTCCTGGATATTAAAAATAAACCTATTGATAATATTGAAATAAGCAAAGGTAGTGGGAATGCTACTATTGTTGACCCCAAAGAAATTGTCAAAATGGCATCGTTGAAATCTGCCTATTCTGTCATCCTGGTTCATAATCATCCTTCAGGAGAAACTACTCCTTCTCAAGACGATATAGAATTAACCAATCGCATAGTATCGGCATGTGAGCTCCTGGGTATCAAAGTTTTAGACCACATAATCATTGGCAAAAACATGGAGGATTTTTACAGCTTCGCAAAAGAAGGATTGATAAGATAAATCAAAAACCATAACCTCAGGAGTAAAAAAATGGATCTACTCAAATAAAGGGGGTTAGCTCTTCGAGCTTTTCCCCCGCTTATTCAATAAAAACTGGTTGCCCCAAAGCTCTTTTTTTGTCGCTTTCCCGAATCACCACTGCTCTGACATATCTTTCGTCTCCTTCAATAAAATAGCTATCCTCTTTGACTCCCTGAGTTACCTTTCTTTTCACTCCTCCCCTTGCAATCCACTCAATGGTAGCTTCTGCGCTGGTGGAAACTGTCATTCCCCAGGGATAAACTTTTACTGAGAGGTCCGGGCCTTCGGTAGAATAGAAGTGGCCATTTTGCAAAGCGGCCACAATGCTCTCTTCTCGTAAATCAGGAGCGGCAACTACCACCCATCTATTTGTGTTCTTGATTATGGAATTTGTCATATGGTAATCATCTCCAACTGTTCCCCAAACTTGGTATCCTCGAGTTAACAAGCTATCCCATTTATCTTCTGAATTAGTTCCCCTGTTAAGTACCTCTATACTGCAAGCTCCAGGGTTAGATAATAATCCTCCCAAAGACCAGCCACCAAGGAGGGGCAGTCGGTTAGGGTGAGCATAAATCGCTATTCCTCCTTGCTCTTGAATATGGCCAATAACTTTATTTGGCCGCATCTCATCGGTTTGCCTTTGCACCCCTATTCCTAGAATGTGGCCTGAGGAAGAGGATTCTTCTACACCAGGAATAAATAAAATTCCCGGAACTTCCGGGTCTTGTGTTACTAAGTCATGGTCGGTAATTGCCACAAAGTCGTATCCCAAAGAGCGATATGTTTCCACTACTTCCTGTGGGGTATTGTTCCCATCCGATGCATTAGTGTGGCAGTGGAGTTGCCCTTTAAACCGAAAATCTTCTTCTGGATAAGGGGAATAAATGGTAAACTGGCCAGAAGAGATTAATTGCGAACCAAGTGGGTGTTCATAAGAGGGAGATGTTGCAGACGGAGAAAGGTAATCAGTTCCCAATTGAAGTCCGCATCCGCTAGCCAAAAACCCAAGCAAGATAAAAACATATAATGGACCCCGAAAACTGGACAGAGTATTAAGGTGATGTTAACCTGTAAAATGGAAAGGAGAAAGATAAGAAAATGGGTGACATCCGAAAGAAGTA
>JARRCQ010000095.1 GCA_029982105.1 Candidatus Atribacteria bacterium
CCTCAGCAAAAGTAGAAAAGTCAAAAGGAACATTAACCCACCAGGTAGACATAGCCTTGGGCCAGGAAACCAATAAAACTGCTCTTCCTACTAAAGCTGGATTAAATACATTTTGTCCCAAACCTCCAAACATTTCTTTCCCCAGGAAAATAGCTGCTCCTCCTCCCACTATAGGTAACCAAAAAGGTGCAGAAGGAGGAAGAGATAAACCCAAAAGCAGACCCGTAACTACTGCACTTCCATCAGTAATAGAGAGAGGACGTTTAAAAATCTTACAATTGATAGCCTCAAACCCTATCGTGCTCCCTATAGATAAAAGAATGGTCAAGAGAGTAGAGGAAACTCCAAAAAAACATATTCCCCAGATAGTAGCAGGTAAAAGAGCCAACACTACTTGCCTCATTATCCAAGGAACAGTAGTTTCATCTCGAAGGTGAGGCGAAGAAGTAATAACCAATTTTAATTTCTCATCCATTTGCTTTCCCCTTTCTGGAACGGCGTATGACTTCCGCTTTAGCTAACCTGATGAGATGGGTAAGAGAAATATTGGCCGGGCAAACGTAAGAACAGGCTCCACATTCCATACAATCTAAAACCCGATTTTCCTTAGCTTCGTCAAAAGCCTGATACTCAGAAAACTTACCTAACATTGTGGGAAATAGACGCATGGGGCAGGCATCTATGCATCTGCGACAACGAATACAAGAATATTCCTTCTTTTCGTAAAGATGGTTCAAAAATACAAAACCAGAAGTTCCTTTTATCACCGGGACTTGCAGAGAGGTTTGAGCCACTCCCATCATTGGTCCTCCCATAACCACTTTCCTAGGTGTTTCACCCCACCCCCCACAAAAATCCACAAGGTCTGATAAAACAGTTCCTAAGGGCACTTGAATATTTTCCGGATTCTTAAGGCATTCTCCACTTAAAGTTATAACTCGCTCTATAAGAGGGAGACCTTCCTCAGCCATCCTTCCCACTGCCCAGCTAGTTTGAACATTATTTACTACTACTCCCACGTCGAGAGGTAACCCTCCTGGAGGAACTTCCCGTCTCAAAATGGAAAAAATTAACTGTTTTTCCGAACCCTGAGGATATTTAGTAAGAAGAGGAACTACCTCGGTAGGGAAGGGGAGGTCTTTTACCAACTCGTTAAATTTTTCTATAGCCTCAATTTTATTTTCCTCTATCCCTATAAAAGCTCTTTCTGCTCCACAAGCCCTAACTAAAACTCGCAACCCAGTCAAAATAGTAGATGGTCTTTCTATCATCACCCGGTAATCACAGGTCAGGTAAGGTTCACATTCTGCTCCATTTAAAATAAAACTATCGATTTTCTTACCTGAGGGGGGAGAGACTTTAACATGAGTGGGAAAAGCCGCTCCCCCTAAACCTACCATTCCCCCTTCTCTAATCCACTCCCGGAGAAAAGTGGGGTCTTTACTTTCAATATCAAAGAGGGGGTCTTTTCTTTCTTCTTCTCCTGAACCATCATTATCTATGGTTAGAGCAGGAAACTTACCCAATAGAGGATGGAAATAATCTTCTACCCCTGCTACTTTACCAGCCAAGGGGGAATGTAGAGGAGCAGAAATAAAAGCTTCTACGTCAGCAATTTTCTGCCCTCTTTTTACTTTATCACCTTTTTTAACTAAAGGGGATAAAGGAGCACCAGTATGCTGAAGAAGAGGTAGAACTACCTGAGAAGGAAGGGGAAATTCTTTAATAGGTTTAGTAGCAGTAAATTCCTTAAAAGTGGGGGGATGTATACCCCCGGGAAAAGTTTTAAACTTCATAAAATTCGCTCCTCCTTGGTACTTTAGTATTCTTCCAAATTCTCCTCCAGAAATCTAGTATGTAAATTACCAGCCTTAAAATCTTTGTTTTGTAAAATTCTCATATGAAAAGGAATAGTAGTAGAAACACCTTCTACCATAAAAGAATGCAAAGCCTCTCGAGCTCGGCGGATGGCAAAATCCCGGTCACAGTCCCATACTATCAATTTAGCCAACAGAGAATCGTAATAAGGAGGAACCTCGTAGCCAGAGTAACAATGAGAATCAACTCTGATTCCTGGCCCTCGAGGGATATCAAAGCGGGAGATTTTACCCGGAGAGGGAGAAAAATTATGATTTACATCTTCTGCATTTATTCTCATCTCCAAGGCATGCCCTCGTAAAAAAAGTTCTTCTGGGGTAAAAGATAATTTCTTTCCTGCCGCAATACCAATTTGCTCCCTTACTAAATCTATCCCTGCAATCATTTCTGTAACCGGATGTTCTACCTGAATACGAGCATTAAGCTCCATAAAATAAAAAGAGCCTTCTTCAGTTACCAGGAATTCTACCGTTCCACAAGTAGTATAATTCAGTACCTCAGCCACCCTTATTGCCGTGCTACGTAGCTTATCCCTTGTTTCCCCGGTTAAAAAAGGAGCAGGAGCTTCTTCTAAAATTTTCTGTTGCCTCCTTTGGAGAGAACATTCTCTTTCTCCCAGATGGCTAGCTGTTCCCTCCTTATCTCTCACAATTTGCACCTCTACGTGCCTTGCCTTGGTCAAAAGTTTCTCCATATACACCTCCTCACTACCAAAAGCTAATTTTCCCTCTCTTTTCGCACTTTCCAAAGCTTCGGCCAATTGATGAGGTTCTCTTACTACTCTAATTCCTCTTCCTCCTCCTCCCCGGGAAGCTTTGAGAAAAAGAGGATAACCTATTTCTTCTGCTATCTCTCTTGCTTCTTTCTCACTTTTAACAGGTTCTAAAGAGCCAGGAACTACCGGTATCCCGGCTTCTTCCAGAATCCTTTTGGCCTGCAACTTGTTTTTCATCCGTTCTAATAAGTCCGCATCCGGTCCAATAAAAGTAATACCTCTCTCTTTTAATTTTCTGGAAAATTCAGCATTTTCAGATAAAAAACCATAACCAGGGTGAAGAGCACTAGCTCCAGTTAGCTCACAAGCACGAATAATTTTTTCTTCGTTTAAATAAGTATCTTGAGGTAAATTCCCCCCCAAAGCCACCTTTTGATCTACAAATTTTAAATGTAAAAGGTTATAATCCGGGTCAGAAAACACCCCTACCGTCTTAATTCCCAGCTCTCGACAAGCTCTAACCACTCGTAAAGCTATTTCTCCTCGATTAGCTATCAATACTTTATCAAACAAAGTTTTACCTCCTAAATAAGAACTCTTTCTTCTGGATAAGTGATTAAGTCTTTTTCTTGGGAAGGCCGTACCATTACTAAAGTCATAATCCCTACCCTTCCCACATACATAGTAATGATAAGTAGTATTTTACTCAAGTCTAACAGATTAGCTGTTATCCCTCGAGATAGACCAACCGTCCCAAAAGCTGAAACAACTTCAAAACAAATATCCAAAAGAGGAGCGGGTTCAACGACCAACAAAACCATAGTCACTATAAATACCAGCAAGAAAGCTAAAACCACCACGCTTATAGCTCGAGATACTATGGTGGGTATCACCCGGCGATGGAAAAACTCCACTTTTTCTCCTCCCTTCACTACACTCACCACTGTTGCCAAAAGCAAAGCAAAAGTCGTGGTTTTCACCCCCCCTCCCGTTCCTCCCGGAGAAGCACCAACAAACATAAACAACATTATAAGAAAAGCTGAAGCTTCTCGCAAACCAGCAGTAGTAATAGTATTAAAACCAGCTGTTCGAGGAGTAATAGCTTGAAAAAGACTAGCCATTATTTTTCCTCCCCAAGGAAGATCAGCCAAGGTAGCAGGATTGTTCCGCTCCAAAAGCAAAATTAAAACAGTCCCTACAACAATTAAAAACAAAGTAGTCCTTACTACCACTCGAGAGTGAAGGCTCGATATACTACGTTTTTCTACTATTTCTCGGAGGACCACAAAACCGAGGCCTCCCAGTATTATGAGTCCCATCATCGTAAAATTAACTACCGGGTCCAGAACAAAACTCTCCAAACTATTACCAAATATTGAAAAACCAGCATTACAAAAAGCAGATATAGAGTGAAAAATAGCAGGAAAAAGAGCTTCTGTTGGCGTAAAGTAGCGCAAAAAATTAAAAAATAGAATTAGAAAACCTATTCCTTCGATTAAAAAAGTGTATTTCAAAACGGAAAGGACAAAACGTACTACCCCTCCTGGAAAATCCAAGCTAAAAGAATCACGAATAGCCAATCGAGTTCGATATTCAATTCTCCGCCGGAGAGCCAAGGCTAAAAGAGTATTTAAGGTCATATACCCCAACCCTCCAATCTGGATAAGCACGAGAATCACCAATTGTCCCCAGAAAGAGAAAAAAGTAGCGGTGTCTACTACTATTAGACCAGTAACACAAGTAGCAGAAGTAGCAGTAAACAAAGCATCTATGAAACGCAATTTATTTCCTGAATTTACCATAAAAGGCAAAAGCAGGATAAGTGTTCCACTTAAAATAACAATGATAAAACCTATAAGGATCAAATTTGCAGGAGAGAGCTTCTCTGCTTTCTTCTGCAAGCTCTCCCAGAGAGAGAATGACTCTCCACTCTCGGATAATAACACCGTATCAACCTTCTTAGTTAGAGAGAAAAAACTCCATACTTTTTAGCTTCTTCAAACATAGTCACTACGTTTTCCGGAGGGACATCAGGTTGAACATCATGAACTGAAGTTAAAACATACCCTCCCGGTCCCAAATCATCTATTCTTTTCCTGACTTCTCTCTTTACTTCCTCCTTAGTTCCTTGAGGAAGAACCTTAGTAGTATCTATTGCTCCCCAAAAAGAAAGCTCCTTTCCAAACCGTTCCTTTAATATTTTAGTGTCCATATTCTGAGCTGAAACCTGAACGGGGTTTAATATATCTACTCCTACTTCTATTAAGTCAGGGATAAAAGAAAAAATACTTCCACAAGAATGATAGAGAAGCTGAGCTTGAGGAGCCATCGTTTTTAAATTTTTAAAATACTCTTTGTGATAAGGTTTAATTATCTCCCGGTAAGTTTTAGGACTCATTATCACACTTTCAGCAGTAGCTAAATCATCTCCCACAAAAACCACATCTAAAAACTCCCCTACTTCCTGGAGAAAAAGAGAATATTTTTTCAACTGATAATGGTACATTCCCTCTAACAAGGTAGTAACAAAATCTACATCGGTCAAAAGGTCTACCAAAAAATTTTCAAACCCCCGCAAATACCAGCAAGGTTCAAAAATACCAGTATCAATCATATCTCCTACTAAGAGGTACTTATTGCTATCTTTAAGATTTTTTGCTTTTTCTTTTATCTCTGAGAGATTAATAGTTTTAGCTGGGTCTGGCCACTCATAATCTCTTAACTCTTCTATGCTTTTCCCCGCTAAGGGATGCTCCACCATATCATAATAAAGACCATCTTCAGGCATATGATACTTGATGCCAAACTCGTTAAAATATGTCATCTCATCTACCATATTTTTGAAAAACACTGGCTGGGGATGAATGCCTCTAGTATCTATTTCCAGAATCTGGAGGATTTCTTCATCAATAAAAACAATTTGAAAGTTCTCCATCATAAATTTAGTTTCTTTTTCTACTCCTAAATATTTTTTTAAATTATCATACGCTATCTTAGTCATAGTAGTACAGTTAGTACTTCCCAAATCCAAAGGAATCCGGTCTGGAATCTGGTGATGCAACGCCATTAAAGCCCTTTCTCTTCCTAACATCTTATCCTCCTTTTTACTTTAAAGTACAAAACAAAACTCCGATATGCATATTTTACCAGAATAAGCAAATTTCGTTTTTTTATAAAGGACTATTTCCATTTTAAAGCTTATGCCACTTATTGTAATGACTATGAGGGGGCGTTGCCCCATTATAACCCCCTCAAAAGCAAAAAGACAAAAACTTAAAAGACTAAAACTACTGAGGAAGAAAATCTTCCTCAGGGGGAATACCCCCTTTATAATCCCCAAAAGGCAAATACAGCCTACGGCGTGAGAAAAAACCAAATTAGATTAAAAAGAATTCGGACAATTACGCTGGAGAACAACACTCCAGCGCAATAATTTTTAGTTTTTTCCATCTATTCTGCCCTTTCGCTTGCGTCGCAGACTGTCTTTTGCGGGATACTATGGTGGTATGTTATATAATGTTTATGTGAAAACAAACACCAATGTAGCTAATATTGCTCGCTTGGGAATCTTGGTGTCCCTAGGTATAGTTTTACATATAGCAGAGAGCATGCTTCCTTCCTTCTTTCTACCGGGAGCTAAGTTAGGTTTAGCTAATCTGGTAACTCTAATAATCTTATGGCGGGAAAATGTGGTAGAAGCTATAGAAGTAGCTATTTTGCGTATCATACTGGGGAACATTTTAAGTGGGAACTTAGGAATAGGTTTCTTCCTCAGTTTGGGGGGAGGATTAGCCAGTTTGGGAGGTATGTTTTTCTTCAAAAAATGGGGATTCACCCTTTTAGGAGTAAGTATTATGGGCGCACTTTGCCATAATTTAGGGCAACTAATGGTAGCTTATCTCTATATGAAAACTGAAAGTATTTTTTATTATCTGCCTTTCTTGGTTCTTTTCTCTCTCCCCACCGGTTTGTTAATAGGTTATTTAGGGCAGTTTTTACTGCAATGGG
>JARRCQ010000096.1 GCA_029982105.1 Candidatus Atribacteria bacterium
TTTTTGTCTTTTATGTCTTTTTAGTTTTTCGGGGGGTTATAAGGGGGGGCGAAGCCCCCATTATAGTCTGGATTCCTGATAGAGACATTCAGGAATGACGGACAACGGGATGATAGAGACATTCAGGGAATCCACCCCCCCGCCGTCATTCCCGAAATCTTTAATCGGGAATCCAGAGGCTTTTACCAAGAGAGGGTGGTTTAACAAGGCTGTGCCAAATGGCGTTATTGAAAGAGAGTGAGGAGGGTATAGAGAGTAAAAAATCACCCCACCGGTGCGGGTAGTGGGGTGACTTTCTTAAAAGAGGAATGTAGCTATCTCGGTTAGAACAAAGTCTCTTCTTCTAATAAAATTACTTCTCGCTTTTCCGGTAGAACTCGCCAGAGAGGAAGTTCTCGCTTTTCTCCTGGCTCTAAAGTAAGGGAGATAGTTTTCTCTTCTAAGTAATAATGAGGAGGAAGGGCATCGGCGATATAGAGGTTCCAGTTTTTAGGTAAAAGTTCCGGAAATTGGAAATAACCTTCCCGGTCGGCTACGGCAAAGTAAGTTTCGTCATCGCTTTTGGCTACCACTGTTACTCCACCCCAGCCTCCTTTTTCTACGAGGGGCGCCTCCTCCTTTTGGAGCAGTCCTTCTTCCTGAGGGCCAAAAAAAGCCACTCTTCCCCGGATAGAGGCGGCTTCTACTACTCCGATATCTATCTCCTTTTTCTCTCCTTCCTGGATAGAAAAGAGGAGAGGGGTCTTCACCGTGGGAATACGGCCTATTCCCAGAGTTGCCCGATCCACTTCTAAGTAGTAATCTCCCACCACTAAAGAAGGAAAAATAAATTTCCCCTCTTCATCAGTTACGGCAGGAATGCCATTAGCGCGGAGGATAACTCCCTCTATCCCTTCCTGAGGGTGGAGCTCCTCATAAACTCTTCCCTGCACCGTGCCAATGTTCTTTTTCTTACTGACTGCTATACCCAAGGGAATAGAATAGGTGAGAAATAAATCAGTAGAGCCATCTTTAAAACTCTCTGAGAAAGTTTGACGGCCAGAGAGCTCGAGCATATTGCCATTAGGCAAAGCGTAAGAAACTCCCAAGGAAAGATAACGGTAAGGATCATAACCTTCTCGTTCACTCTGGCGGAAGAAAAGCTCCGCCCCTACTTCTTCGCTCACTTGGTATTGAGCATTTATTCCCCAGCTGGAGCGAGGAACTTCTCCCACCTCGGTAAACCGGCCTACTCCCTGGCTATAGAAAGCTTCCGCATCCCAATCGTCTCGAGAATAAGAAAGAGAAAGCCCCCAGTTAGCTACGGCTTGCTCTTCCCCTTTTAAGTAATCTTCCTTTTTCCCCCATTCATAATAAAGGCGGGTTCTACAGTCATCCCAGCTATCTCCATAGCTCAGCCGGATTAAGTCTTCCTGGGAGGAATAATCAGGAGGAAAAAGTAAGTCTTTCCTCTCCCACAGAAGATGAGAAATAGAAAGCTCCCCTCCCATTTTATAAGTTAAACCCACTTCCTGGGTTTCTCTCGCTGGAGCTGAACTGCGCCTGGTGTCCCGGGAGAGATTCTCTTCTTGCTCAAAATATCTCCCCCACACTTTTAGTTTATCCTCGGGAGAAAAAGAAAGCCACAGAGAGCGCTGCACCATATCATATACACTCCCGGGAAAATCAGCAGTAGCAGAAAGAAAACTTCCTCCTCCTTCCCATTTTTCTCCCTCTCCGGAAAATTTTAGTCTCCAGGCTTCCCCCTCGGGTATCCCTTGGGCTACTTCTGCCTCTACTTCTACCTCTCCTAAGTTTCCTTTCCCCTCTAAGCTCACCATATCTCCCCCTCCGGAAGATAAGTAGTGGAGAGCGAGCCCTTCTTCTTCCTCCTGAGAATAGATAAGAGATAGCGCTCCCACTTTTTCTCCATCGCTTCTTTGGAGATAAAATCCCTGAAAAGAGAATTCTTTTTCTTCCAAGAGGTGAATTTCTATCCCTCGTCCATAGGTATGATAGCGAGTTAAGGGGGAGAGGTAAAAAGAGCGGTCTCCTAAGTATACTCCAGTGGATTCATTTTCGTAGCTTAAGTCATAGGCATATTGGCCAGAGGAGCTTCCTTCTCTAAAATAAGGGGTGATAAAAGAAAAAGCTACTTTATCTTTTCCTCCTTCTTCTAAAGTCCCTTCTCCGGAGAACTCCACCCCCCATCCTCCTTTTCCTCCCCTTTCAATTTTTAAAGTAGCTGGCAGGCGGTGGTAGAGATCGGTTTCTCCACTCACCTTTGGGATGATGTCCACCCAGCTCCGACTTTCTTTTTCTATGGTTTCTCCTTGAGGGCTGGTGGCTTTAGCTTTTAGCTTTACCCAGTGTTTTAAGGAGCGGTTGATTTTAGCCTCGGTTTCCACTTGCACCTGAACCACAGTGCTTTCTCCTGGAGATAGAGAAAAGGTAGTTTTATCCACCGAGAGGGGGTATCCATCTGCTGCTTCTCCCTCTAAGGTGAGGTTAAGGGGTACATTGCTTTTATTTTGGAGAGAAAAAGTTATCTCGTAGCTCTCTCCCCCCACCACATATGCCGGATAGCGCACCGGGAAAATAGCTATCTCCAAAACGGGCAAGATAGAAACTTTCACTTTTTCTTCTAAAGTGGTAACCTCTTTTTCTTCCCTCACTCGGTATATAATCTCATAATCACCTGCTGGAGTAGATAAAGGCACTTGAAAACTCACCAGACGCACTTCTTTCTCTCCCCCGGGGAGAATAAAAGAACCTACCGGGAAAAGGAGAAGCCAGCCGGAGGGGAGCTCCACTTCCTCTTGAAAGTTTTTCTCTTCCGGGGTGAGGTTAGTGACTAAAAAAGAGAGTGTGGCAGTCTCTTGCGGCAAAAGAGAAGAAGGATAAGTTACCGCCTCTAAGGAAAAGGGAAGCTCTTCTCCTCCTACCGGGGAAGAAAAGAGCAGTAAATAGAGAAAAAATAAAATCCATTTTCCCTCCTTTTTCATTTTTATTTCTTCCTTTCCTTATTGCAAATTCAAACTGTATTGCGCTCCCCAGATATACTGGTCTCCATTGTCGATTACCACTAAAACTTTGTATTTGCCTTTTGAAAGTGCTCCTAAATTCAAAGTAGCTCGCACCGAAGTCCCGGGGTAGATCCGATACTTTTCTCCTCCTTTTTTCCCCAGAAGCCTTCCTGCTTCATCGTAGATTTCGGCTCTCACCTCCGGGCGGAGCCAGTGTTCGCCAGTGTTTTCTAAATCTAAAGATAAAATATAATCTTCCCCTTCTCGGCTGAGCTGGCGATCGAGAATCTCTAACTCTCTTTTTCCCGAGTCTCCAAGGTGGGTGACTATCTGCACTCCATAGCGCAAAACGGTTTGAATCCCTAACTGGATTTTCCCCTCCTCCGGGGTTATCTCTTCTGGAGGGGGAGCTTGAGGCTCTATCATCACCATGCTCCAGTATGTCCCGGCTAAATTCTCGGGGGGAACTTCTATCTGGTAGTGGATAGTCGCTTCTCCTCCCGGGGGCAGGGTAACTTCTGTGGGATAGATAGTAATCCAGGAGGCATTAGAGCGGGGAGTAGAACCTGGCTCTCCATAGACAGTGCGCCCGTCAGCATAGAAGAGATAATCGGTTTGATAAGCGCGGACGGCCTCCGGAGTTTCTCCACCGTTGTGGAGGGTGATCACTCCTGCTACTTTCTCTCCCGGGGAAACTACTACCTCTTCAGTAAGCCCACTAGTAACCGACACGGCATAGGCAACTTGAGGTACAAGAAAAATAGCGATGAGGAGGGCTAAAGCTAATATTTTTTTCATTCTGTATCCACCACCGTATAAGTAATTGTAGTTGAGTAAGTAGCCGGGGGAATCTGCACCGACATCCCGGTTAATTTATACTGGAGAGCGATATTTGCTGTATCTCCCGCTCCCGAGAAAAAATCGCTATCGGTAGTCGTGATAGCTTGATAATCATCTTCCCCTCTTCGAACATAGAGAACAAAGTTACTGTGCCAATTGTAGTCAGTGCGGCTCACCCTTACTTTCCAGGTGTCAGTATCTCCAGTGCAACCAGAGATAGTAAGAAGAGTAGCTCCACTTGCGCTTTCATAACTACTTTTTAAATCACTCCCTGCCCCGGATACTAAATCATCTTTATCGATGGTCTCCGACCACCCGCCAGTGGCAGCGATGGAAATAGCCAAAGAAACTCCGGGGAAAAGGAGAAAAAGAGCTATTAGAAAAACAAAGGTGGTAAAAAATAACTTCCTCATCTTTCCTCCTTAAAAAAAGAGGGGGGGATAATCCCCCCTCTTTTTTAGTAATTATGCAGCGTCGGTTAAAGTGAGAGTAACAGTTTTGGTCGCTGATGTTACTACTCCAGCTGCAACCGTAGCCGAAAGAGTATAGGTGATGCCTAAACCACTTTCTGCTATTTGAGCGATACCAGTTACTAAATCAGCAGCAGTTGCACTAAGAGCCACATCTCCCGCTGACGTACCACCAGCAGTTGGTGCTGCCAGGTTTACTTCCAAAGTAAGACCTGTGGGCATAGCCGTATCAATGGCTCCAGTTATTTTTTTACTTGTTTCATTAGTAGTAATGGCGTAAGTAGTGCTATTATCTGTCACGGCATCTGGCTCTGAGCCAGCAGTAGCAGTGCTGACAGTTAAAGCACTAGGGTCTCCACTTACTGAAATCTCGTTTATAGCATCTACTTGGTAAGTTACCGTCTGGGTAGCTGTATTCGCTGCCAGAGCTACAGTCCCTAACCCGAAAACTAAAAGAACCGCTAAGGATAAAACTAAATACTTTCTCATTGTTTCTCGCCTCTTTCTCATTTTAATTACAAACCAATTTACCACTAACTAACCCGAAACCTAAAACGCTAGAACTTAGCTGGCCTCACCTCCTATTTTGTTAATAGTAGCTAAAAGCTCAGGATAACTTTCCCCTTTCCGGAAAAAAGCCGAAGCTCCTCGCCGGAGCGCCTCCTCTCCCTCTTTACTATCTAAACCTAAAACAATAACTGGTATTCCTTGCTCTTGCCAGAAGGAAAGGAGAGCGTAATATCCTTCTTTATTGAACATTCCTATTCCTAAAATTACCACTTCCGGGGGATTTTTTTGGGTGAGCTGGCGAGCTTCTTCTAAAGAGGTAGTTTTCCCGGTTACTCTTATTCCATTTTGCCGGTTGAGAAGAAAAGCCAGGTTTTCTAAAAAAAGAGGGTTATCATCGAAGAGAAAGACAGAAACATCTTTAGAAAAAACTTCCCCTCGCCAAGAAAAACCCATTTTTCTCCCCTCCTTTTTTTCAGTATACCATTTTTTTTTTTTTGTAAAGCCTCTCCAAAAAATAAAGGAAAATTATTATTTTCCTTGGAGATATGAGGAGAAATTTAGCTATATTTATGAAGTAAGTTGAGGATGCAAAAGAGTATTCAAGAAACAAGAGAGGAAACTTGGTAACTACAACAAGCGATTATCCCAAATTTTTGTAGTTATTCTGTAATAATATCGCCTGGAAAATTCTCAAGAAAATGCCCTTCACATTTTTAGCTCTGCTAAGTCTTTAGAGTAAATGCTATAATAGGTTGGTTAAATAATATAAGTGGGAGATTAAGGTGATTCAACATCCAGTATCAAAAGAAGTTATCTTACAAAAAGTAAAAACCATAGTCTGCGAGCAGGAAGAGATTATTTTTGCTTATCTCTTTGGCTCTTTTACTGAAAAAGAAGATTACCGAGATATTGACTTAGCAATATACCTCGATGAAACCCATCCCCGGGTAAGTAATTTGTTTTATGACATTGAGCTATCAAGAGAAATAGAAGAAATAGTTAAAATACCGGTAGATATCATTGTACTGAACTATGCTCCCGACCGCCTGGTATATAGAGCCTCGAAGGGTCTTCTCCTAAAAGATGAGGATGAAGAACTCCGTTCCGATTTCCTTCTTTTCCGATGGAAAAGATATCTGGACTTTCAAGAAGTCCTAAAAAAATATCGGCAGGAGCTCAAAAGTGCCAGTAGATAGGGAAAGAATTGTTTACCTTTTAGGTGAAATCGAGAAAGCTCTAAATATTTTAAAGGAATTCCAAAGAGAAGAAAAAGAGAAAATCATCGGTGATGTAAAAACCTTGGGAAGTGTTAAATACTATTTTATTGTGGCTATGGAAGGGTGTATTGATGTTGGTAATCATATTTTATCCCGGGAACACGGAGGGGTGCCAGAAAGTTATGCTGATGGTTTTATTCTGCTGGGAGAGAGAGGAACTATACCGGAAAACTTGGCGCAGAACTTAGCCAATATGGCCAAATTCAGAAATTTGTTAGTCCATCTTTACTGGAAAGTTGACGATGAAAGGCTCTATCAGATATTGCAATCCCAGCTCCCAGATATTGACGCTTTTATTGACTGTATAGCTAAAAAATACCTTTAGGTTATTTCCCGCCTCTTTTATCTTTTTATCCCCTTTATATAGTTTATACCTGAACCTACAAACTTTCCTCTTCCTCCAACCACTCACGCATCAAGAGGAAGGCAAAGTAGTCAGCTTCTTTTTCTAAGC
>JARRCQ010000097.1 GCA_029982105.1 Candidatus Atribacteria bacterium
AATTCTTCCCTCTCTAGCTAAGTAACTGATAACTCCTTGAATAGCAGACTGTACTTTTTTATGTTCGATTTCTTGCCAGACCCTTAAGAGGGGAATGAAACGAGCATTATTTGCCCTCTTAATTTTCTGAAGCAGCAAGAGAATTACTTCTCGATTCTGATCTTTAAGCTCAGTAACAAATGTATAGTCTTTTTCCTTCAAGCATTTTGTAAGTCTTTGCATAAGTTCTTCTGCATAAGTTTCCCGTTCTATTTCCCATCCTTTATCGGTATACACCAAGAGAGGGAGTTGACCAAAGTATTCCAATCGGAGATAACCTTGCTTGATCACCCAGTCTATTCGATGAGTAATTTCTATTATTGTCAGATCTTGATAGAAACCATATGCTGGATTTTTATCCAGATTATGAACCAATATTTTTTTGTCTCGGGAACCTTTTAAGATCTTGGCCAACGCATTTCTACCACCTACGGTAATCAGGTCATCTGCTGCCCGCAATATTGCCTTAATCTCTTCCTTTGAGAGGGTTCTTATTCCGCTATCGTCCAAACAATAATGCACCCTGTTTTGCTTTTTACCCATGTTTAGATCTCTTCCAATTGGCTTATGCTAAACCAGCCTTCCAAAAGTTTCTAAAACAACCTTCTCACAAGCTCTTTACTCGACAAATAGAACCGATTGATAATTTATTATACCAACAACAGTGTATTGAAACAGAAGAAGAAAGCACAGAAACTACCATGTTGAGTTTATGGTAGTTCGTCAATGTTTTTTCCACAATGGGGGCAAATCCTTCCTTTTTCTCGTTTTCTTTGAATTTCTCCAGCAAAACCAGAAGCAAGTATTCCTGCGGGTAATGCAAACATTCCAATTCCCAAAAGAGCTATTATCCCTCCCAAAAGCTTACCTGTCGGAGTGATGGGATATACATCACCATAACCAACAGTAGTTAACGTAGCTATTCCCCACCACATTGCTGCTGGAATACTTGAAAAGACCTCAGGCTGAGCTTCATTTTCAACAAAGTACATTAGGCTTGAAGTAACCACCAATAAGATTAAAACCAAAAATAGAGCTAGGAGCAGCTCTTCTCTTTTCTCTTTAAGAACGACTTCCATAATTTTCAAAGCTTCTGAATATCTCTCCATTTTAAATAAACGGAACAACCGGAATAAACGCAACGCTCTTATAAATCTTAAATCAAAAGGAATAATCATAGGAAGGTAGAAAGGTAAGATGGCCAGTAAATCTACGATGGCCAAAGGAGTCGTAGCAAATTTAATTCTTCCCTTAATGGGACTATTAAATTTATTCTCAATAGTACAGGTCCATAAACGCAAGAGGTATTCAACGGTAAATATTGATACTGATAATATCTCGAATATTCTGAAAAAAGATGAATATTTGAAGAAAAGACTTTCTACTGTTTCTAAAATGACAGCAACCACATTGAGGGAAATCAAAATCATAATGAAAATATCGAAGAATCTGCTGACTAGGTCACCAGGTGATGCTATCTCTAAAATTTCAAATATTCGTTTTTTTATTTTCTCGCTCATCTTGTTATGTTTAACATTACATCTTATAAATATGCAAGCTCATGATAGTTTAGGCTTCTCTTTAGATTTTTATTGTATTTTCAAAGTTTTTCACGTTTTTCCCTTAACAACCAACTATGCAAAACCCTTGTGGTTTGACAAGGGGCTATTTTTATTTGGCACAGAAAACGGATGTCTAAAGTATTGCTTGATTCATTTATATTTAAACAGCCCGTGCTCACAATCACATTTTACCTCTCGATGAGCAATTATCCAAGTAGCTCCGCAACAAAAATGATGGCCAAGGGGGAAATAAAAGCGAAGCCATCTTGACTCCACCGTTATGGTATATTCCCCCCGGCAGCTGATATAGAGATATATTTCTGCTTAAGGCTTTACCGTAAGTTTGCACTAACTTTTAAATTTTGAGGTACAGTAAAGAAAATATCTAAAAAGGAGGAATTTATGCATAAGGTAGAGATGATAAATCCTCTCTTATAGCTCATACCAAAGCATTTTTATCGGTGAGAATTTTGAAGATAAGCAAAGGATAAAACAGAGGTCTGAGATAAAACAAGTAAAAGATAAAAGTAAATAGATATCTGGATAGGAGCACTAATCAGACGAGGAAGAAGGAGAATATTCCAGGGGATTCCGAAAATGGAATGTAGAAAATAAGAAGTGAGGAAAACCCCTATAGTTACTTGGGGAATGGTTATAGACCAAAAAATTCTCTTTCTGAGAGGTCGAGAATTATGATGAAATATAAGTCCGGGGAGTAACCCGTGCAAAATGGCAGTGAGAGTAAAATGAGGTAAATAAGGCCCCATAGGGTTCAGAAAAAATCCCAAAACATCAGCTAAACCTCCCACCACAGCTCCAGCCCCCGGCCCAAAATATATTCCAGCCATTATCACTGGTAATTGACCAAAACCAATCCGAATTGCCTCCACTCCCCCTATGGGAATACGAATGCTGGCTAAACGAGTCAAAATAATACTTAAAGCAGTAAAAATCCCTAAATAAACTAAAGATTTCGTTCTCTTCATTTTTATGGTGTACCTCCTATTATCGGTTACTTTTTAATATAGGGCTTATAATCAGAAGGAGGAGTAGCTTTACCCACTAAACCAGCTAAAACTAAAATAGTTATGAGATAAGGAAGAAGCAAAATAATTTGGGGAGGCAATATTCCCAAAGTCTGAATTCTCATTTGGAGAGCATCAGCAAATCCAAAGAGGAGACTGGCCAAGAAACATCCTATAGGAGTCCATTTACCAAAAATCATAGCCGCTAAAGCAATAAACCCTCTACCATTGGTCATTCCCCAGGCAAAAAAATTGAGATGAGCCAAAGACAAAAACACTCCTCCCAACCCCGCTAAAGTAGAGCCTAAAATAACAAAAATCATTTTGTACCAGTGGACGTTAATCCCTGCTGTGTCAGCCGATTGAGGGTTTTCTCCTACTGCTCGTAATCTAAGACCCCAGGGAGTATAAAACAAGAAATAATGAGCAAAAATAAAAGCCAGAAAAGAGAGATAAACTAAAATGCTGTGATTGTTCAAAAGAGGCCCGAGGTAAGGGATTCTGTCCAGAAAAGGAATAGAAAGAGAAGGAAGTCCCGCTACCGCTTCCGAAGCTCCTCGAGAACCCCAAATTTTTTGACACATAAAAGCACTAAAACCCAAGCCAAAAATATTTATCCCTGTTCCTATAACAATCTGGTCGGCATAATATTTTACCGTAAAAAGAGCCAAAATTGCCCCCAATGCCATTCCGGAAAGTACTCCAGCCAAAAATCCTATTCCTGAGCTACCAGAAAAATAGGCAGCAAAAACTGCCCAGAAAGCTGAATTGAGCATAATACCTTCTAAGCCAATATTTATAACTCCTACTCTTTCACAAAACATTCCCCCCAAAGCAGCAAAAGTGAGAGGAGTAGCCATACGAATGGTAGCTTGTAAAATACTGAGATTAAAAAGAATTTCTATCCCCATTTTAGAAATCCCTTCTTCTCAGAATAACTGCTCTTATAAAATAGGGAGCAGAAACCAGGATTATGACTAACGCTTGAATGATTAAAGAAAGGTCCAGTGGCACCTTTGTAACTCGAGTCATAGTCATACCTCCTGCTCGGAGCATCCCAAAAAGAATAGAAGCCAAAACACAGCCCCCGGGGTGAAGCTTCCCTACCAAACTAACTGCAATCCCATCCCATCCATATCCGGGAGAAAATCCATCTACAAAACGGCCATGCACTCCCAGTATTTCTCCTCCACCACCTATACCAGCAATCAAACCACTCAATAGAAAAGCTAATATCTGACGATTTTTTATTGCTATACCTCGATTTTCTGCTACTTCAGGGTTTAATCCTACTGCTCGAATCTGAAAACCTAAATAAGTATGAAAAAGAAAAAAAGACACCAAAAGAGCTAAAAATAAGGAGATAATGAAAGAAAGAGAAAGTTGAGTAGGAGGAAGAATTTTGGGAAGAAGAGCAGTTTTGGCCACCGGTTCAGTTTGGGCTACCCAACCGGGAGCTTTAAAAGGATAGTTAACCAGATAACTGGTAAGATAAGAAGCGATATAGCTCATCATCATAGTAGTGATAACCTCATGGGCTCCTAAGTAAACTTTTAATAGAGCTGGAATTAATCCCCATAATGCTCCCATTGCCCCTCCTAAAAGAAGAGAAAGAGTAATATGCAGTGGCGCAGGAAGCCCGGAGAAATATGCTCCAGCTAAGGCCGAAGCCATAGCTCCCATAAGAAATTGTCCCTCTACTCCAATATTGAAAATTCCGGCGCGGAAAGTGAGAAGAAAAGCCAAAGCAGTAAAAAGAATGGGGGTAGCTTGAGTGAGAGTTTGTCCCCAAGCATTCCTACTACCAAAAGCCCCTCGGAAAAGAGCAGAAAAAGCTACCAAAGGCGAATAGCCAGAGAATAATAGAATCAGAGCACCGATAAAAAAAGCCAATAAAATAGCTATAATTTCCGGCAAAATGGAAAAACGAGAAGGAGATTTCTTAAGTGAGAACCTCATCTATACTTTTCCCTCCCATAAGGAGACCAAATTGATATTCATCGCTTTCCGGAGAAAGTTCGCCCATAATTCTACCCTCATACAGCACTAAAACTCTATCGCTCAAAGAGCGAATTTCGTCGAGGTCAGCAGATATGAGAATTACACCTTTACCCTGGTTTTTAATCTCCAGTAACTTATTTCTCAGATATTCGGTAGCGGCTATGTCTAAACCTCTCGTGGGTTGAGAAGCCACAAGAAGGACCACGTTTCCTGATAGCTCTCGAGCTAAAACCACTTTTTGTTGGTTTCCCCCACTCAAGTTTTTTACCAATGTATCCTCACCTGGAGCATCTATTTCAAATTCCTTAATTTTCTGAGAAGAAAACTGTTTTAGAAAAGAATGGTTAAAAGTAAACCTTCCTTTTACAAAAGGAGGTTGGTCTTCAAAGCCAATTATCAAGTTCTCCCAAACTGTAAAATCACCTATTACTCCTCTTCGCAAGCGATCTTCGGGAATATGAGCAATACCTCGTTTAATTCTCTCTTTGGGAGAGAGAAAAGTAATATCTTCTCCCCGGAAAAAGATTCTCCCTTTCCGGGGTTTTATTAGTCCTACCATCAGTTCAGCTAATTCTTTCTGTCCGTTTCCTTCCACCCCGGCAATGCCTAAAATTTCCCCGGTATGAAGAGCAAAATTGAGGTCTTGCAGAGCAATTTTCCTTTTTTCTCCTGAAGTAGCTATGTTTTCCAGCTTCAAGATGATTTCTTCCCCCGGCTTTCTTCCTCGAGGGAAGGAAAATAATACTTTTCTCCCCACCATCATCTCCGCTAAATCTTCAGGAGTAGCTTCCTCAATAGGTAGAGTGCCTACTTTTCTCCCCTTCCTCAAAACAGTAACTCTATCACAGACTGCAAATATCTCCTTCAATTTGTGAGAAATAAAAATTATGGTTTTCCCCTCTTTTTTAAGGCTTCGGAAAGTATTGATTAACTGGTCTACTTCCTGAGGAGTGAGAATAGTAGTAGGTTCATCGAAAATAAGAATTTCTGCTCCCCGATAAAGGATTTTCAGAATCTCTATCCTCTGTTGAGAACCTAAAGAAAGTTCTCCGGTTTTAGCTCTCAGGTCTATCTCCAGGTTGGCTACTGTTAGCAGTTCTTCCAATTTTCGGAGAGTTTCTTTTTCATCTAAGGATAAGGTTTTCTTGATTTCCTTTCCCAGGACGATATTTTCCCATACTCGAAAAGAAGGGACGAGGGTCAAATTCTGGTGTACCATCCCAATACCATATCTAATAGCAGTATGAGGAGAATCGATTACCACTTCTTTTCCTCGTATCAGTATCTTCCCCTCGTCGGGGCGGTACAGCCCGTAAATAGTACTCATAAGAACTGACTTTCCCGCCCCGTTTTCTCCTAATAGTCCGTGAATTTCCCCTTCTCTTATTTCTAAGTCGATGTGGTCGTTAGCTAAAACTCCGGGGAAACTCTTAGTGAGACCGATAGTTTGTAATATCTCAGGCATTTCAACCACCAAATTCTGGTGGACGAGGAACTTTTATTTCTCCTTTGCTGATTTTTTCTTTAGCCTCTTCAACTTTTTGCATCACCTCAGGAGGTATTTCTACTTGATGCTTAAAATTAAAAGTTTTCTCCCAGAAAGGTTGCTCTTCGGGAAGACGACAATTGCCAATCCATCCCTCAGCTACTCCTTTTTCTACAATTCCTCCTTGAAAAGTACCATCAAAAGCAGATTTAATGGTTTCGTACACGGCAACATCTACCCTTTTGGTTTCACTGGCGATAATATGGTCTCCCAAGTAACATTGGCAAGCATCGACTCCCATTGCATATACCCCTTTTTC
>JARRCQ010000098.1 GCA_029982105.1 Candidatus Atribacteria bacterium
CAATTCCTTGAGCTCCCCCAGTAACTAAAGCTACTTTCCCTGATAGAGAAAAATCGGTACTGAAATTTACTCCTTCCATAACTATTACCACCTTTCTAATTCTTCCCACTAAGGAATAAGTACAATTTTTATAGAATCTTCGCCCTTTGACACCATCTCAAAGCCTTTCTTAAAGTCCTGGAGAGGTAATTCATGAGTTATGATTTTATCAGCTTTTATCCTCCCATCGTTTAAAAATCGAATTGCCGATTCGTAAGTGTAAGGACTGAGATGAGCTCCTCGCAAATCTAACTCTTTTCGGTCTCCAATAATACTCCAGTCTACAGTAACCGGGTCATTATAAACGCTAAATTCCACAAATCTTCCCAGTTTCCTAATCATTTGTAATCCCTGAATAGCTCCTGAGGGATGACCACTTGCCTGGATATAAACATCACAACCATATCCATTAGTAAGCGACTTCACTCGAGAGACTACATCTTCTTCTAAAGGATTTAATACCAAATCTGCCCCATATTCCTTAGCTAGCTGATTACGTTTAGGTTTTATGTCTATAGTAATAAGCATTTTGGGGTTCTTCAACCGAGCAGCTTGCACCATCCCCAAACCCAAAGCGCCCAATCCAGCAATAACTACCACATCTCTAAACTGTATATCAGCCCTCTCTACTGCATGAATAGCACAGCCCAGTGGCTCTACATAAGGTGCTACTTTTAAAGGAAATCCCTCTGGAAGTTTATAATTCTTAGCTGTTTTAGGAAGCTTCACATATTCGGCAAAAGCTCCATCAGCCACTTTTCCTTGAAATCCATAAATATTATGAACTTCACACATCCAATATTTTCCTTCTAAACAAAACATACATTTTCCACAAGGAACAATTTGCTCTGAAACTGCCCAATCTCCTAATTTAAGGCCATACTTTTCTCCTGCCCCTTCACCTAAAGCGACTACCTGACCATAGAATTCGTGCCCGGGAATAAAGGGAGCTTTTATCCAAGCTGGTTGTCCTTCTCCACCCCAGAAAGAAGGCGCTCCATGATATCCTTTTACGTCTCCTGCGCATATTCCGCAACCACCAACTTTAAGGAGCACTTCTCCTTCCCCAATTTCCGGTACATCGACTTCTTCAAGCCGATAATCTCCAGGGTGATAAGCTACTACCGCTTTCATTTTTTTGGGAACACCATCGATTTTTTCTAAGTAAGACATTACCATGCGCCTCCTTATTTTCTAATTACTTTTCCAGTTAAAGCATTAAAAATATGAGCTTTTTCTTTGCCAAAAGAAACTAATGTCAAATCGCCTTCTTTTTCAGAAGATAAGCCAGGCACTTCAATCAAAATTTGCTGCCCATCTATATCCACTGTTACTACCGAGGACTCTCCCAAGTGTTCTACACTAAAAACATGAGCCTTCAGAGAATAACCATCACTAATACTTGAACCTACTATCATATCAGCTGGCCTAACTCCCAAAGTCCAGCTATTTTTAGGGTTATTTTCTTTGCTCATTATCTGAGCTATGTCTGAATCAACTTCAAATCGGAACTGGGAAAACTGGAGATAAAAATGATCTTTGTCTTTCATAAGTGAGCAGGGAAGAAAATTCATAGGAGGTTCTCCAATAAAACCAGCCACAAAAAGGTTAGCCGGTTTTTGGTAAAGGTCTTCAGGCGTACCTACCTGCTGTATTTCTCCTAAGTTCATAACCACTACTTTATCAGCCATACTGAGTGCCTCTAACTGGTCATGAGTAACATATATCACAGTTAAACCCCATTCTCTCTGAACTCGTTTAAGGTCAATCCTTAACCTGGCCTTCAGCTGAGCATCAAGATGAGATATAGGCTCATCCATAAGGGTAACTTGAGCATCCTCTCTAACCAGTGCTCGAGCCAAGGAAACTCTCTGTTGTTCCCCACCGCTTAATTTAGCAGGCCTAAAACTCAAAATATCTTGAATTTCTAATAATTCAGATACTTCCTTGATCCTCTCTCTTATCCTGTCCTCTGACCAATTTCTCGCCCGAAGAGGGAAAGCAATATTTTCATATATAGTCATAGGTGGATACAGAGCATAAGATTCAAATGACATAGCCAACATTCTATCCTTGGGTAAAAGATCGTTAACCCGCTTCTCTCCAATATAGATATCTCCTTGAGAAATTTTTTCTAAGCCCGCTATCATACGTAAGGTACTCGTTTTACCACACCCAGAAGGGCCAAGAAGACACAAAAACTCCTTGTCGTTACAAGTAAAAGTAGCATCTTTTACTGCTTCTACCCTCTGGGCAGCACCTTTTTCTCCCTGATAAAATTTCCATACGTGTTCTACCCTGACTTCAGCCATTTTTTCACCATCCCATTTATACCCAAAAGAGATTTATCTTAGATTGTTTATCAAAAACCTGTACTTCGTTTTCACCAAAGAAACAACGAACGTGTTCTCCTACTTGAACCTTTGTTTCTGCAGGTAATTGGATAGTAAAGCTCAGGTCTTGCGGAGTCTGGACAAACACTATTTTTCTTGACCCCCGAAGCTCGGTAAATTTTGCTATTCCATCAACAATGGTACCAGAACCAGGTATAAAATTTTCGTCACGACTCATTAATATTTTGCTGGGAAAAACACCTAAAACAACTTCACCGATATTCATTTGTTTCACTTTTTCTTCTATCGGTGAAGGCAAGTAGAAAGAAGTGCCTTTTACTTGCATCAGCATCTTCCCACCATCCACAACTACTTTACCATTGAAATAATTCATAGGAGGGTCACTCACAATCGTCCCCACAAAAGTATTGGCTGGCCGATTGTAAATTTCTTCCCAACTACCTACTTGTTGTAAGATTCCTTTATTTAAAATCACAATCCGATCCGCTACAGAAAAAGCTTCAAGATAATCAGTGGTGGTATAAAGAGTGGTTACTCCCTTTCTTTGTTGCCATTTTTTAAGCTCTCTCCTCAATCTATGGCGTAACTTAGCATCCAGATGAGCTATCGGCTCATCCAATAAAAAAACTTTAGGGTCTCTTATCAGACAACGACCCAAGGCTACTCTTTGACGCTGTCCGCCACTTAGTTCTTTTGGTTTCCTTTCCAAGAGCATATCTATTTCTAAAAATTGAGCAACTTCCAAAACTTTTTCTTTTACCACCTCTTCAGAAAAAAGACGAGACCTCTTCGGTGCTCGCAGAGGAAAGGCGATATTTTCAAAAACGGATAAATGAGGATACAAGGCATAGGTTTCAAAAGCCATAGCTACATCTCGATCAGCCGGATCAAAATTGGTAACTGATTCATTATCTATTAAAATTTCTCCCGAGGTAACTTCTTCAATTCCAGCAACCATCTTTAGGGTCGAACTCTTTCCCGCTCCTGGAGGACCCAGTAAAACCATTAATTCTCCACTATTCACTTTAAAAGATAAATTATTTATAGCTATAAGGTCTCCATATTTTTTTACTACATTTTTTAATTCTACATTTACCATAATTTTTCCTCCCCCATTACCCTTTTACCGCTCCAAAAGTCAAACCACGCACTAAGTATCTCTGTATAAAAATTGCCAAAATCACAGATGGTAAAAGAGTAATAATAGCTGCTGCCGCCATCTGGCCCCAAAGCACCTGTTCATAGGAAATAAATCCCATAAGTGAAGGAGTAACCGGGCGAGTAGCATCAGAAGACAAAATATAACCAAACAGAAATTCATTCCAAGCAAAAATAAAGGAAAGAATAGCCGTTGCTGCAATACCCGGAGCAATTAAAGGAAGATCTATCTTACGAAACACTCCCCACCAAGAGTAGCCATCAATCCGAGCGGCGTGTTCCAACTCTGCCGGAATATCTTCAAAAAACCCTCTCATCAGCCAAACCGAAAAGGGCAAGGTCAAAAGCTGGTAAGCAAAAATCATTCCATAATAGGTACCGTAAAACCCTATCCTCCGGAAAATTATAAAAAGAGGGATTATAACAATCAACCCAGGCGCAAAGCGGAAGCTCAACAAAGTAAAAGCAAAGTTTTCTTTTCCTCTAAAATTATATCTGGCCAAAGAATAAGCAGCAGGAACACCAACTAACATACTTAAAATCACAGCCCCAGAACACACAATTAGACTATTCAAAAAATATCTTGGAAAATCAGTCTGCACCGTTTCATATTTACCCAACCAAGACTTGCCTAAAAGAACTACCGAATAATTTTCCAAAGTAGGATCAAAAACAAATTTGGGAGGATAAGATATAACATCAATAGGAGTTTGGATAGACATATTAAACACCCAATAAAGAGGGAAAATTGTCCAAAGCATAATAAGAACTAATCCTACAGCAAAGAGAACTTTCCCCAACGTTAATCTTTCACCATTCATAAGCTAAACCTCCCTAATATAGCTATCAATATCCATGAACTTCACTAACTGCTTTTCTCCATTGACCCACCAAGAAATAGCTTAATACGTAAACAATGGCCCACAATACAACCAAATGAGCAAAAGCATAACCCATATTTGTCCATCTGAAGCTATGGTAGTAAGCTTGCACAGAAATGGTCATAGTAGCACTCGCTGGGCCTCCTTTGGTAGCAGCATAGACAATATCAAATTGTTTAAGACAATCCATAATCCTAAAGAGTAACACAATTAAAATAACAGGCTTCAAAAGAGGGATAGTTAGTCTTCTAAAGGTGAACCAACTCGATACTCCATCTACCGCTGCAGCTTCATAAGGTTCTTTAGGTAAATTCTGCACCCCAGCAAGAAAAATCATACCAGCGAAAGGCATAAAAACATAAGCATCAATAAGTATAACAGAAAACAGAGCGCTGCTTGAACCTCCCAACCATTGAGAACCAGGTAAACCTACCAATTGCAAGAGATAGTTAAAAACACCTTGAATAGGAGCCATCATCAATTTCCACATAATAGCAGCTACGGCAGGAGGCAACATAACAGGCAACAAAAACAATGTTCTCCAAATTTTTTGGCCACGCATACCTAAATTTAATAAATAAGCAGAAACAAAACCTATTCCCACTTCAATCGCTACAGCGCCTATAGTAAATAAAATGGTAACCTTAAGAGCGTTCCAAAATTCAGGATCTTTGGCTAATTTTATATAATTACCAAAACCAATAAAATTACTGGTACCAGACGTTAAATTAAAATCGGTGAAGGACATAACCACTGAATAACCAAAGGGAATAAGAATACCTGCTGTTAAAATAAAGGCAGGCATAAACAATAGCCACGCTATATTTTTACTCCAAAAACTCCGCGTAGATCTTAACTCCATTGACAAATTTGTTCACCTCTTTTCACTAGTAGGGAGCGGAAAGCTTTCCGCTCCCCAAATATTAACAACTATTGCTTCCACTTAGCCATAAATTCGTTTATCTTCGCTGCTGCATCGTCTAAAGCTTGATCCACTGTTTTCTTTCCCTCATATGCTTCATGAAGTGCTTCACACCAGTAATCACCAACAGTGGTAACATCAGGATTAGGAGTCCATCGAATATCTCCATACTCTGCATACATAGCATCAACAATTTCCCTATATTCCCCTGGTTTTGTTCCCCATTCCATAGTTTTTTCCACTACACCTGGATGTTCCCAAACCGATTTTCTGGTAGGATTAAAATTATCATATTTTAGAGTACCATCAAGCATGGTTTGTGGAGCAGTAGCCCAAAGAAGGAACAACCACGCAGCTTCTTTATATCTCGAAAGAGAGCTTATTCCTAAAGACCAGGTCCACATATTAGAAACAATTCTCCCATCTGGACCAGCTGGAGGCAAAGCATATCCTACGTTGCCAGCAATTACAGATTGGGCAGGACTTTCATAAGTAGCAGCAAAAAAGTCACAATCGGTGATTTCGTAGAATCTTCCGGCGGCAAAATTCTGTTTAGCGTCATACCAAGTGTAGTTTGGCCAACCCGGAGGTCCAGCTTTTTGTAAAATGTCTATCCAGATTTTGGTAATTTCTTTTGCTTCCGGTGTATTTATTGCTGCTGTAAGGTCAGGATTCAAATCCTTTTGTCCATAACTGTTGAAGGCGGTAAAATAACCAGAATGCACTGTAGACCAGCTTCTGATGCCCCGGTTTGCTACTCCATACACCTGCGGTTTTTCTTGTTTACCCGATTCCGCAGCCTTGGTTAAAGTATCAAGCAAATCTGGATAAGTTTGGGGAACAGTCAAACCCCATTTTTCCCGGAGGTCATTGCGATAGGCTTGGCAGTAAAATTCTACCATAACCGGAATGCCGTTCCATCTACCTTCTCCTAAACCTCCACCAATTGTTCCATCCCACATATTAGCTCGGAGCGGTTTTTCATAAAAGTCATCACGATTGTACCACTCCTGATCGGTTAAATTGGGGTCATTCCAATATTTGTTCAAATCCTCAATCCAACCAGCATATTGATATCTCCATTCATACATAGGAGAAGTCATATAA
>JARRCQ010000099.1 GCA_029982105.1 Candidatus Atribacteria bacterium
ACTACCATAATATTCTAAGCAATCAGCTGCTCCCAGAACTTCTTTTTCAGCATCCGGGAAAGCTTTACCTTGTTCCTGAGCCAGAAGGCGACCAATATCTTTGGCTTTCTCTCGAACCTTATCTGCTGCTTGGAATAAAGCATGCGCTCGCTCCGGAGCCAATTTTTGAGACCAGCTATGGAAAGCTTGATAAGCTCCCTCGATGGCTCCTTCTATTTGATTGGCAGTCACTTTTGAGACAGTAGCAAAAACTTTGCCGTTTGAGGGGTCAACTACTTTTATCTCCCCTTCCCCTCTTTGTTCAATTCCGTTTATAAATGATGAATAATGAAGCACCATCAATCCTCCTTCCCATATTGAGAAAAAATATCTTGTAGAGAGTCATGAAAATTCTTGAATCGTTGATATTCTTTTCGATAAACTTCCCGTCGATCAGGTTCAGGCAAAAATTTTTTTCTTACCTTTATCCATTCATTACCCAATTGGCTTACCGGACGCTTAAGGGCTGAAGAAAAAGAAAGCATAGCTGCTCCCATAATGCCTCCTTCTGCTTCCTCCAGTGCCCAAATCTCTTTTTCGTATATATCAGCTTTGATCTGACACCACAAATTACTTTTAGCTCCTCCTCCAATAGCTGTGAGGTGGGGAATTTTTTCTTGCCAAAATTTTTCAATCTCTTCCAAGCTCATTTTAAGATCAAAAGAAACTCCTTCCATAACTGCCCGGGCAAAATGCCTTCTTTGATGATGAGGCAAGATTCCCAGAAATACTCCTCGAGCACGAGGAGAGCCCATAAGTCGTTCTCCTAACAGATAAGGAAAGAACAAAAGTCCATCAGAGCTTACTGTTTGAGCTTCCTCATCAATTTCCGAATAAGAAACTGTTTTTCCTCCCTCTTGATAAAAGGCATCTCTGAACCACCTTAGGCTTCCCCCACCACTATCTAAAATGCCAAAGCTGATCCAGCCATCAATACCATGATGAAGATTCATAAGCCTAGGGGAAATTAAAGGGTAAGGAGAAAAAACGGATACATCAGCAGCAGTTCCTGCTACATCACAAGATCTACCTTCTTCCACCATTCCTCCCCCCAGAAGTAGACAAAGCATATCTCCTGCTCCGCAGATAACTGGAATTCCGGACGGAATATCCAGAAAATGAGCTACTTCTTCTTGTACTTGACCCACAACCTGAATGGAGGGAATTATAGGAGGAAGTTTCTCTTGATCCAGGTTAAAAAGAGATAAAAGTTCATTGCTCCAGGTCTTTTCTCTCCAGGAAAAAAGAAAACTACCAGAAGCTTCAGAAAAATCAGTAAAATAATTGCCAGTTAATTTGAAATTTAAATAATCTTTAGCAGTTAGAAAAACTGTGGTTTGGTTATAGACTTCAGGAGCATATTCTCTAATCCATTTCATCTTTGGACCGGTCCAATTAGGAATGATAAGATTAGCAGTCTTATTTAATTGCTCTTGAGGAGATATTTCCCGGGATACTTCTTCACATATTTTTTGAGACCTTTTATCACACCAGATGGGCACTTGTTTCAATAAAACTCTTCCTTTATTGTCCATAGGAACCACTGCATGCATTTGAGCAGTTACTCCCAAGGCTATTATCTCCATCTGAGCATTTTTTAAATCTAAACTTTTAACACATTGGCTTGATAATTCCCACCATTCCTCGGGATTTTGTTCTGCCCAACCGGGGTGAGGAGAGAAAAAAGAAGGCGATCTCCCCTCAATTTGCCTTACCTTTCCCTTTTCATCTACTAAAGCAGCCCGGATGCTCTCTGTCCCAATATCTATTACTAAAACTCCCTTATCTTTGCCTACCATAGACTACCCTTCTTTTTCTACAGTAATCCACACATAAGAAAGAGGAAGGGGAGAAGAATTTATAGTTCTATGGAACTTACCAAACGGAACATATACAACATCACCTTTTTGTATTTCAAACTCTTCTTCATCGATAACCATAATACCCTTGCCCTCAGTAACAAAATAAACCTCCTCCTTAGGAGAATGACTATGACCTTTGGTGTTACAGCCCGGGTAAATGACTGTAAAACCTACGTCAATCTTTCCCGATTCAGTGTTATCTTTAGTGAGGAGCATAAGAGTATCTCTTAATACTTTGCTATCTGAGTCTTTGAGTAATTCAGCAAACGCACCTGAACCTTCTTCGGGGACAGCATCCAGCAAATTTTTCTTATAAGATTTCAATTAAAAAACCTCCTTCCCCCGATGGGGACGACCCTCCAAATAAACTTTATACTCGTATTTATCCGCTCTTATCACCGAAATTACTACTTCAAAAGGGGTCTCATCTTCCAAATAAGTAACTCTCACCGTGTGAAATAGGGGAATTCTTTGTGGTATTTGCAAAAGGTCTGATTCTAAAGGACCGCTTGAATAAGCTTCTATGGTTTCCACCGCCCGGTGTAATTGTAATCCATATTCTCTTTCTAACAATTGATACAGACCCTCCCGACGTAAAATTTCTTTTTTAAATTCCAAACCCGGAATTACCCGAGCCAAAAGATAATTACTCACAAAAGCTATAGGTATGTCGTTAGCTATTCTGGTCCGTTGCACTAAATATACTTTTTCGTCATTTTCCAGGTTGAGAAGAGAAGCAATCTTAGAAGGAGCAGTAATCAGTTCTACAGTTAAACTCCCAGTAGTAACCTCAATACCTTTTTCCTTAAGGGTTTCAGTAAAGGAACTAATATAGTTCAAGTTTTGGGTAGTTTTTGGTTCTTGGACTATGGTTCCCTTCCCTCTTTTTCGGGAAACAAGCCCTTCCTTTTCCAATTCTCCCAGTGCATTCCTAATAGTGGTACGGCTAGCTCCAAATCGTTCTCCCAATTCTACTTCAGAAGGAAGCAAGTCACCAACTTTATAAATTCCATCTTCTATTTCTTCCCTTAAGGATTTGTAAATTTTAAAATAAAACGGTATTTCTTCTTTATCGATTTGCTTACCCATATTTCTTTGGCCATCCTCTTTATTCATCACTACTTTTAAGTTTAAAAGTAATTACTTTTTTTGTCAATAGACAAACGGTTAGAATTCGTATAAAATTAATGATAAGTAAAATGTTTATTTCATTAATATAGCCAATTTTTCACCTAAATATAATAACTTTTTAATCAAAATTTGTAGTATCTTTTAGCTTTTAAAAAATCGGTTAGCGTTATGGTCTGGATTTAGCTGGTACAATATTAATGAAAGTCAATTCAGGAGGTAGATAAAATGCAACTTAAAAGTCGCCAGGAAGTTACTCAGTTTTTAGAAGATAGTAAAATCATTGCCATTATCAGAGCTCAAGAAGCACAATCACTCGTTGAAGCCGTAACTGCGCTCCGAGAAGGAGGGATAAACTGCATTGAGGTAACTATGACTACCCCCGGAGCGCTAAAACTCTTAGAAGAAGTAAGTGGTAAGGTAGAAGGAGTGCTCTTTGGAGCTGGAACGGTGCTTGACTCGGAAACGGCGCGATTGTGTATTTTAAGTGGTGCCCGATTTTTAGTTACTCCTTCTCTCAACTTTTCCGTGATTGAAACGGCTCATCGCTACGATATTCCCATAATCCCAGGAGCTTTAACTCCTACCGAAATTCTTAGCGCCTGGGAAAAAGGCGCCGATGTAGTTAAAGTATTTCCAGCTGGAAGCTTAGGCCCAGGTTATATTAAAGAATTAAAAGGACCTTTCCCTCAAATCAAGTTCTGCCCCACCGGAGGAGTTAACTTAGATAATCTTTCTACTTTCTTAAAAGCAGGAGCCAGTTGTGTGGGGGTGGGAGGAGCATTGGTGAAGAATGAATTTATCCGGGAGAAAAAGTGGGAAGAATTGAAAAAGCTGGCCAACCAATTTAAAGAAGCAACTCAAAATGGCTAATCAGCCCATAGACCAACTTTTGCCTGGCGTGCTTCTCTTTCCAGTTGCAAGAAGCGTTCAGCATACTTTACATTAGGAGGAAAGGTGGCCACTCGGGCATAACCGTTGGCCACCAACCATTCATTAACCATTAAATCATCCACATAAACGTAGGCTAAAATTCGCCCATAACGGTCGCGTTCTTCTACATCTAATTCCAATCGCACTCTTTTCCCTTCTACCAACTTACGATTAGCTTCATAGGCTTCCTGAGCATAGTATTCTACATCTTTTTGAGGATGATGGAGTTCGGGAGTATCTATTCCAATATAGCGCACTTTTTCTCCATTAGCTAACTCTATAGTATCTCCATCTATGACCCTGGTTACAAGGTACGTACCTTCTTTTTCGCTTTGGAAATAGAAAAAGAGAAAAAGGATAATTATTAAATAATATAACCACTTATTCTTGGAAGAGCTAAAATTACGTCGTTTCTTTCTCATACTACTCGATATAAAGGCTCTTCTCCCTGTAAGACCCGGATGACGTTCAAAGCTGCAATTCTTCCCATTTTTATATTGGCTTCTTTAGTATGAGCAGAAACATGGGGAGTAACAATAACATTGGGAAGAGATAAAAGAGGACTATCAAAGGGAGGCTCAAAACTCAAAACATCTAAAGCCGCTCCTTTGATTCTTTTTTCCTGCAAAAATCGGTAAAGAGCTTCTTCGTCTATTAATTCTCCACGAGCAGTATTGATGAGAAAAGCTTCTTCTTTCATCAAGGATAACAACTTTTCACCCACCATTTTTTCTGTATCTTTAGTTAAGGGAGCGTGAAGGGTAATAAAGTCCGCCTCTTTAAATAAATCTTCAAGAGAAACGGAAGTAAATTCTTTATCTTCTATCATAGGGTCATAATAAATTACTTTCATTCCAAACCCCTGGCCTCTTTTTCCTACTTCTTTGCCGATACGCCCCAAACCTACTATGCCTAAAACTTTATCCTCTAACTCTACTCCCAGAAAAGGAGAACTCCAAACTTTATTTTTCACCTGCTCTAAAAGGAGAGATAATCCTCGTGCCGAAGCCAGAATTAAAAGAAGAGCCATATCTGCTACCGATTGGGAGTTAGTACCAGGAGCATTGGCCACTACCACTCCATGTCTTTTAGCTGCTTCTAAATCGATATTATCCACTCCCACACCATGTTTAGAAACCACCCGGAGGTTAGAACAGCGAGAAAAAACCACTTCTCCTATTCGGTCCACCCCTACAATCACTGCTTCTGCTGCTCCAATGAGTTCTGCTACTTTTTCCTCTTTCTCCGGCTCCGTATTTTTCTTTAATACTACCTCCAAGCCCGCTTTATTCAATAGTTCTCGAGGCTCGTGTGAGCCTTGAGAAAAAGAACGAGCTAACACTACTACTTGACTCATTTTTCTTCCTCCCTAAAGTTAACCTGCACTGGACCTCTGCCCTCTCCCGCTTCAAAATACTCTCGGCGGGAAAATCCCAAACTTCGAGCAAAGATATTAGCAGGGAATTTTTCTATCATAGTATTATATTTATAAACTGTATCATTATAAAATTGACGGGCATAAGCAATCTTATCTTCGGTCTCCGAAAGCTCTTTTTGTAAACTCTGGAAATTTTCATTGGCCTGTAAAGTAGGATAGGCCTCTACTACAGCAAATAATTGCCTCAAAGCCTGAGTTATACCTGCTTCCGCTTCTCCTCTCTCTTTAGGATTTTGAGCTCCCAAAGCCATCTGGCGAGCTCGAGTGACATTTTCTAATACCTCCTTCTCATGAGAAGCATAGCCTTTGACCGTTTCTACCAGGTTCGGAATGAGGTCATAGCGCCGACGGAGCTGTACCTCTATCTGCGACCAGCTATTATCCACCCGGTTTTTGTAAACAATGAGACGATTGTAAAGAACAATGAGATAAATTACCAAAATTACCACTATTAATAAAATTATCCAGACCATCTATATTCCTCCTTTCAACCTGCTCTAGAGCTTCCTCCTCCACCTCCACCACCTCCACCATGAGAAAACCCTCCTCCCACGGAAGTAGAGGTAGAAACTGCCTGGCGCAAATGAGCTAAATTTTCCATCCGGTTAGAAAAATTATTTAACCGAGACAACCCATCGAGAGAAGCTAAAGTAAAAGTCCCACCTACTGGGCGATACCAGGTAGGAACCACTAAAGTTTCTCCTTTTTCTTGCGCATAAAGTTTTAAGTTTTTCAAAAGTTCTTCTGCTACTCCCAATACCACGGCATACACGAGGTAGCGGTCCCAAATATGAAGCAAAACAGGTGAAGCTTCTCTCATCAAAGAAAAATCAGAAATAAATCTCCGAAAGGCCTGCCAGCGCTTAAATTCCAGAGCTCCCTCCTTACTCCACCGGCTGAAGGATTTTTGAGACAAAAAGGCTAAGAGCAAAGCCAGGGGAATAAAAGGTATAACCAAAAAAGCTCCCCAAAAGCTATTATCTGAAGTTAAAGCAAAAAAGAGATCGGAAGAGC
>JARRCQ010000100.1 GCA_029982105.1 Candidatus Atribacteria bacterium
TTTTTTTCAATATAAGCATCAAAAAAGCAAAAAGCCAGTTACATTGGGCTAAAAACTCGGGATCGCCACGGGATACGAGCAAACAACCCTCGCGATGACAGATGAGGAGGCTTCGCCTCCTCATAACCCCGACTATAAGGGGGTTTACCTCCTTATCAACCCCCAAAAGGCAAGAAATAAAGAAAAAATAAAAAGGTAGAAAAACCACCGAGGAAGACGCTTTTTCTTCCTCAGTGGTTTGCACTTGACCCTGGAGGAGGTTGTAATGGCTGGCAAAACCGCTGTTGCTACAGAAAGTAAGATTAAGGTAGTAATAGATGCTAATGTCTTTATATTTGCTTTTGTCTTCGGAGGCAATGCCTTAGAAATTATAAGGTTATTCCTAAAGAGCAATATAGAAGTTTATCCCCAAGTTAAAGCCTCTATGATAGAGAGTAAAGATGATGATTAAAGATGATGATTAAAGATTATCTCTGTTAGTGAATTTTTAGAAATTGGAGGATGAGAAAGAGCTGAGGGCTTTTTGAGCTTTGGTCTTAGCTACTCCAGGAGTTAATTGCCTCTCTACCTTTAAAGTTAAAATTCTCAGGTAATAACTTCAAGGCTTCTCCCTGGTCTAGTAGTAGTCTTTTAAAGTGCATGGTCTTAAGCCTTTAATGTGTTTTGTAAGAGAAACTCTTCTAAATGTTCTCTTCAGGTTTTAGGTTGAACCAGCTTGAAGCCTTTCCTCTTTTCAAAACTACTTTTTTGGACGACGCCCTTCGGGTTTAAGAAAAGGGAAAAGAGAAAGAGGGAAGTACTCAAAATGGCTCTACAAAAATAATGGCGCCCCCAAGCAGATTTGAACTGCTGCCGCCGCCTTGAAAGGGCGGTGTCCTTACCAGGCTAGACGATGGGGGCGCTATATCCAGCTATCTATTTTATACTAACTCCCCTGAATTAAGCAAGGGGGTGTGCCAAAAAATTTTTCTACTCCCGGATTATTGCCGCACTAGGACAGGAGTCAATGGCTTCGTCTACACAGTCTAAATTCTCATCAGCTCCTTCTTTTATTCTGCTTATACCGGTAGAGTCCATCTCAAAAACATCGGGGCAAATCTGAACACATAATTCACATCCAGAACACAATTCTTCATCTACTCGTAGTGCCATAGTTATATCCTCCTTTAGTGGAAGTGTAGTTTTTTGCAAACCGAGAGACATTATAGCACATTTGTCACTAATTGGCAGATTGAATTAAGAAAATTTCTTTAACATTTTTAAAGTATTCATTAGAGAATTGCAGCAGACACTTTAGAAAAATTGGTTTGATGTAGACCAAAATACATAATCGCCTATAAAGTAGAAACCTCTTTCGGCTGGTATATCTAAGATTAATTACCCCTCAGGATCAGCTCTTTTTTGGAAAGGGAACTGTGACAGCCTTGCCTATCTAATGCACAGTTCCCTAGTTTTGTAACGTGTATAGTTAATTATTAATTGGTTCGAATTTATCTTTTGTGCTACCACAAACAGGACATACCCAATCAGCTGGTAAATCCTCAAAAGCCGTACCAGGCTTTATACCTGAACTTGGATCTCCTTTGATGGGGTCATATACATAACCACACACACTGCATTTGTACTTTTGCATTACCTTCAATCTCCTTTCAACATATATTATATAAAAATCTAAGCTTCCTTTATTAATTTGGATAGGCCTACAGCATCCTCTAAAGCTGATGCCACATCACGAGGAGCTGCTGCATCTCCAATGATATACAGTTGCGGCACTAACCCCTTTAATTTATTATATAGTTCGTTATTGGGTGTCTTTATACCTGTGGCAACTACGGCGTCAATGTTACTCAGTTTTTCTGTGGTACCAAGATATAAATTAAGCAGAGTAGCCTCACCGTTTTTGAAATCAGTCAATACCTTCATAGGATGCAGCATTAAGTTTTCTCCTCCGGCGAGCCGTTTAAAATTATCAAGCAGTATTGGGGCGGTTATGTTTTGACCATTAAAGAAAGCAGGAGTTACCCAGTGGACAATTTTTCCGGATTTAACCAATAGTTCGGTAATAGCTGCGCCCTCAGTGCTTGCATCGTTATCCAGCACCAGGATGTTGTTTCCTTCTACTTTGCCATCGAGTGCATCGAGAGTATTGTAAAAAGCAGGATTTGTGGAGATTAGGGTAGAGCCGGTGGCAATGATGACTATATCCGGGTTTTCTTTTACCACGGTATCGGCATCTGCCTCTGAATTTAATCTTAAGTCTACATTATCTAGAGTTTCAAGCATGTGTATTAGATATCTACTAACTCCAGATACTCCACGCCTTCCTGGCAACCTGCTTTCCCAACGTACTCTACCACCCAAGTCATTGTCTTTTTCCAATAAAACCACCTTATTTCCCCGCCGAGCATATATCTCAGCAGCCTTCATACCGGCAGGACCTCCTCCAATTACTACTATCTTCTTAGGCGTGGTAGTTTTTTTATAAAGGATATCTTCCCCATATTTCTTTTCATGTCCTGAAGTGGGGTTTTGAACACAGCTTATAGGCAAGTTCTGGAGTAACCTGCCCATGCATTTCTGATTGCAACCAATACAGCCCCTTATCTCCTCAGGTTTTCCTGCCTCTGCTTTATTTGCCCAATAGGGGTCAGCTATTAAAGCTCTGGCCATACCCACCATATCCAGATAACCTTTTTCTAATGCATTCTCAGCAGTAGCTGGCCAGATAATACGTCCGTTACCAATGACGATTTTGTCGGTGGCTTTTTTAATTTTTGCTACATCTTCTAAAAGAAAGCCTTGAGGTATATTCATAGATGGTACAAGCATATCAATGCTTTCCCAGGTGCCGGTGTCTGTGCTTATATAGTCGGCGAGGATAGAGAATAATTTTGCATATGCAATAGCTTCATCCACTCCATAGTCTCCGGGTAGGTATCTGTTTATACCCAATCTTACGCCCAAGGGCACCTGCCCTATCTTATTTCTTATAGCACTCAAAATTTCGACAACTATCCTACCTCGGTTTTCGATGCTGCCACCGTATCTATCCGTGCGCTGATTCTTGAGTAAAGATATAAATTGCCCTAATATTCCATCATGGGCAACTTTTATCTCCACGCCATCGAAGCCAGCTTCGAAAAGCATTGCCGCAGATGATGCAAAAGAATCTATCAATTCTTCTATTTCTTCTATGGTCATCTCTTTAGGTATCTCACCCACAGTCATATCAGGTATAGCAGACGGAGCCCAGGTGGGCCGAAATGTTTCCACGCTTTTAGTCTGATTGCCCATATGGGTGAGCTGAACAAATATCTTAGAACCGTGAGAATGAACAGCATCTACTATTTTCTTAAACTTAGGGATATCATCTTGATGGTATCCTATACCCAAACCAGGATATACCCCGGAGGGGTGAACAACCCGGCTGGGTAAAACTATAAGGCCAGCACCGCCTTTTGCTCTCTCTTCGTAGTAATATACCTCTCGTTCAGTAGGGCTATACTCTTGATCTACGTAAGCTGTGGCATGAGGCAGGAATACAACTCTATTTTTGATTTCTACTCCATTTACGGTAATGGGTGTAAAAAGATGGGGAAACAAAAGCTTTCTTTCCATTTCATTGCCTCCCAGTAATAAATAGTTAATATATAAATCCGGAATGATGTGTAATTATTCCAGTCACGTCCATATGAGTATTAAAAATTAGGAGAGGTAATGAAGATTGTTTGACAAGCCCCACCTTTTACAGAGGATAATTCCTTCCTATACCCAAGATGCATGCCTACTTACCCTTTGGAAGTGAGAGTGAGAGTGAAGGTGAAATTCCCTCAAGTTCGGCACTCCGGGATTCTTCTACCCTCCTTTTATCCGTCACCATGGCAATCTTTAAGCCAGGGGTCCAAAAGTACTTAAAAATATCTGGATTCCCGACTAAAGATTTCGAGAATGACGAGAAAGGGGTGTCACCCCGGAATGTTTATGTCAACGCTTTGCTGTCATTCCTGAAGGTCTCTGCGAGTGGTCTACAGTATTTAAAAACATGGATATCTCGCTAGATTTTAAAAATGACGGGGGCAGCCTATAATGCCTCCTTGCGATGACCCCTGGAGGGTTACCACAAAAAGAGAAAAGAAAAGTCTGGAAAGGCAAGAATTATTGGGGAGGGAAAGGGTTTTCCTTCAGTTGGTGTGTTCCTTGTTAGTTTTTAGGGCGCTATGGTTAATAATACCAGATTAATAAAAAGTGATGGGTAGGGGGAGAATTTCTCAGCAGCCTGAGGGAATGAAGATTAAACTTTTGAGTTTATGATTTGTTATCAATTAGAAATGGCATTTTTAGCTCTTTTTTGAGATAATGAGGTTATGAAAAAACTTCTCTTAACCTTAATGTTAACTTTCCTTGTGGGATGGGTTTGTTTGTGTTCTGTGGCCTTGGCAGCTACTGAATTCCGGGGAGTATGGATAGATGTGCGGAGTATTCCCCTAACCGAAGATGGTATTCGAAATATGGTGAGGCAGGTGCATTCGGCTAATTTTAATGCTCTTTTAGTGGAGTCTTTTTATTTAGGCCAAACCATTTATCCTTCTTCCTTCTTAGCTTCTCAAGGCTTAGCTTCTCAAATGTCTACTTTTCAGGAGGCCGGCATCGACCCTTTGAAAATCATTGTAGAAGAAGCCCATCATCTTTCTTTACAGGTGCATGTGTGGTTTGATATGTTTTATGTGGGGCTCAATGAGCCTGGAGCTTTACTTTCTCGCTATCCTCAGTGGAGTGCCATAAACCGAGATGGAAGCACTGGCTATCAGCAAGGGAATAACCGCTTTTTCTGGATTTGCCCTGCTCACTCGGGGGTAAGGGAATTTTATTCTCAACTCCTCCGGGAAGTAGGCGAAAATTACCCTATAGATGGGGTGCATCTTGATTATCTTCGCTTTCCCGACCCGACTTTAGCTGATACTTGCTATGCTCCGGAACATTGCCAAAAGTTTAAGGAAAAGTATGGTATCGACCCCCGGGAAATTAGCCCCTGGAGTCAGGCGGATCTTTATCGGGAATGGAATACCATACGCGCTCAATCTTTAACCGACTTTGTGGCTTATATCTCAGGGGAGTTGCACCATTCGTTGCCTCATTTAATTTTTTCCTGTGCAGTGAAACCTCAGGGTTTTCCAGAGGAGTTGAATCCTCGGTCGTTACAAGATTGGCCTCGCTGGGCAGAATTAGGGCTTTTTGATGTTTTCATTCCTATGACTTATAGTTCTCGACCTCCGGAGTTTAAGGGCTTGTTGCTCTGGATAAACACTTTTCTTCCTTCTTCTGCGCCTTTTTATAGTGGAATTTGGGGAGTTAATCTTTCGGACTATTCTATCGCTCGGGAGATTACCATTGCTCGAGAAGCAAAATCACAAGGAGTGTCTATTTTTGCCTATCCTTATCTTTCCGGTGAGACTTTGAATTTCTTATCTGCTGGTCCTTTTCAAGAAAAAGTAGCTCCTCCTACTATTGAAGAATTAGCAGCTCCGCGGGAACTTCCTCCTCAAGTGAAACCTCTTTCTTATTATCAGGAAAGCGCTCGGCAAATTACGGCTCTTTATACCGATACTCCGATTGTGTCTGACGGTATTTTAGAAAAAAGCTGGGACTCTGCTCACTGGCAGACCGATTTTACTCTTATTACCGGAGAAGGAAAGGCCACTGAAGAGACTCGAGTAGCCCTCCTTTATGACTCTCAAAACTTATATATTGCCTTTCTTTTCGAGAAAGACCCCAGTGAGGTGGTGTCTTCTGTAACCCAGAGAGATGGACCGGCATTTTATGATGACTCAGTAGAAATTTTTCTGGATCCGGGGAAAAGTAAAAGTTTTTACTATCAGCTGGTGACAAACTTAGCAAGTGCTCAATATGATGGCTCTTCTTTGCAAGGAGCGGCCTGGAATGCCAACTGGAAAGTAGGAGTTTCTCCAAAAGACCATCTTTATTCCTTGGAGATAGCTATTCCTTTTTCTGAAATAGGTGGAGAGCCTCCTTCTCCCGGAGAAGAATGGGGGATAAATTTTTATCGTAACAACTTAAAGTCGGAAGAATTCAGTGCCTGGTCGCCTACTCCAGGTGTCTATGCTGTGCCTTCTCTTTTTGGAACGGTAGAATTTTCTTAGCCCTAAAAAACATCTATGGGGAGTTATCTTGTTAGAAGATAACTCCCCATAGATGCAAGGAGGGGATTTTCTTAGTTCAGATTTTCAATCACTTTCAATCACTCATTCTCAATCCGAAAGGTATTATAGCTGGTTATTATTTTTTGTCAATAGCTTTTTATAAAAAAATTAAAAAATTTTAAAAATATAATTT
>JARRCQ010000101.1 GCA_029982105.1 Candidatus Atribacteria bacterium
CCTTTAAGAAGGTGTTCCTCAACGATCTCTTCCGCATCTTCGGGAGTTAATTTCTGGTAGAAAACTCCCTCTGGATATATAATAGCTAAAGGCCCCAAATTACAAGGCCCTACACAACCAGTTTCAATTAATCTTACCTCATTGTCTAAGGCGTTCTTTTGGAGCTCTCGTATTATAGCTTCTTTTACTTTTAAAGCTCCAGAAGAAATACAAGCTGCTCCAGCACATAGAAGTACCTGACATCTTTCCTGTTCTGCCATCCCTTTTACCTCCTGTCTCTGCTTTCAGCATGCACTACCCAATCTCCCACAATTTGGCCATTAACCAGATGAGAAGCTATGATTTGTCGAGCCTTATCGGGAGTAAGGTCACCATATAAAACTCGTTCTTCGCCTTTTTCCACACTCACCAAAGGCTCCCGGTCACAGAGCCCAATACAACCAGCTTGAGTAACTATAACGTTAGCAAGGCCTCGTTTAGCAATTTCATCTAAAATTGCCGACATTACTTCTCTTGCTCCTGCCGCTATACCACAAGTCCCCATATGGACTATCACTTTATAATCAGCTTTACCTTCTCGCAATAAAGTTCTTTTTTGTGCTTCCTCTTTAATTCGTTTTAAATCTTCTATACTATTTATTTTCATCCTCAATTCCTCCTTTTAAAATTTCTTCCTGATATTCTATCCACTCCCGGATAGCGGGCAAAATCATACCCTGGTTTTCACCAGTCAATTCCAGTTCTTTTTCCATTTTTTTACTATTAAATAACCACTCACAATCATCTATTCGATGAACAAATTCCAATTCCACTTCTGGATGAGAAGCCATAATTACACAAAGAGTATCGGCTAACTTTCCCAGAGGGGGTAAATCGAGGTTATCTCTTTGGAAGGTTGCCCGTACTGTAGTTCCCTTACCTTTCTCCGACAATATTTCTAAATTCCCCTGACATTGTTTAGCTAATTGATCCAAAAGAGGAATACCCATTCCCACTTTTTTACTCTGCCCAGAAAAAAAAGGATCTCTCACTCTCTTTAGGGCTTCCTCATTCATACCCTCTCCATCATCTTCAATAATCAATTCCAAGCGATTCTCTCGAGTATCTTCAAGGATAGAAATTCTCACTTTTTTAGCTTTGGCTCGAAGGGAATTTTCTACTATATCTAAAATGTGCAAAGAAATTTCTTTCATAAATCAAGAATAGCTTTTCACTATCTCCGTAATTTGGGCTGGATTTACTCTTTTATAGATATCGTTATCAATTCGCACTACTGGAGCTAAACCACAAGCACCAGCACAACGCATCACTTCTAAAGAGTATAGTCTATCTTCAGTTACCTCTCCTACCCCGATTTCTAAATCTTTTTCTAAACGATTGAGAATTTCTTGCCCTCCTCTTACATAGCAAGCTGTTCCTAAACAAACCTGAATAATATGTTTCCCTCGAGGCTTAAGAGAAAAAAAGTGATAAAAAGTAACCACTCCATAAACTTCGCTCAAGGGAATATCCAAAGCCTGGGAAACTTTTTTCAACACTGGAGGGGGTAGATAACCGATTAGGTTTTGAATAGCATGCAGAGCTTGAATTAAACCACCTGGCTTACCTTTAAATTTCTGCAAAATTACTTCTAAGGCCTCTTCTTGTTCTGGTGAAATCACTTCTTTTTCCGCCGAGAGATTAACTGCCATTTGCTTTCCTCCCCACAAATTATTTAAATGTATTATAATTCATTATTAAAAGTACTTCAATTTTAATTAAGATAATTTATTCAATATACTTAATGGCTATGAGGGGGTTTACCCCACTGAAGGATACTTTTCCCTTCAGTAAGATTTTATCTTTTGTATTGTTATTTGCATTTTATCTTTTAATGGGGGTTATAAGGGGGCGTAGCCCCTTATAGTCTGTGGCAATCCCTCTCCCAGTGGTCATCGCGAGGGTCGCATATTCCTCCCCGTGGCAATCCCAAGTTTTTAGCCCAATGTAACTGGTGCTGAGGTTCAAATAAAAAGCCAGAAAGTAAAGGCCGAGGTTTAGAAATGAGAAAAAGTGGTAAACTAGATTGTTTATACCATACTGCAAGTTTTGACGAAATTATAGGCCTGAGGTAAAATCTATTATGCTTAATGTCCGAGAGATTTGTTCAGACTGCTCTTTAGATAACAAGGCAGAAAAGACAATTTTCAGGAGATGATAAAATGGGTAAAAAAATTACTTCCTCCCATTTTCAAGAAGTCATCGAAATGGTGGAAACACTACCCCCCGATGACCAGGCTCTGTTGATTGAAATTATCCGCCAGCGGTTAATTCAGAACAGACGTGCAGAATTAGCTGCAGAAATTGCCGAAGCACGTGATGCTTATAGGCAAGGTGAAACTCGGAGTGGCACAGTAACAGACCTTATGAAGGAATTAACGGAGTGAGAAAGCTCATCTGGAGCACTACTTTTGTGCGAGCCTTTAAGCGAGCAGCTCGTCATCAACCCGACCTTGTAGCTCGGGTTGAGCGCACTCTCAGACAGTTAGGTGAAGACCCTTTTCATCCCAGTCTTCACACTCATAAATTAAAAGGAGAATTATCTCCTGCTTGGGCTTGCACTGTAGATTATGATAACCGCATCATTTTTGATTTCGTACCTCACTCAGACTCAGAAGAAGACGATATTTTATTATTAACAATGGGGACTCACGATGAAGTTTATTAAGTCTCTAAGACAGCCTACAGTATTCCTAAACCGTCTTCCCGTGGCAATCCTCCAAATGGTCGTTGCGAGTTCATTTGACAACCTGTGGAGTAAGAAAAAGTCTTTTCCCTCTAAATTGTCATCGCGAGCCCGGTGGTTTTTTGCCGGGCGTGGCGATCCCGAGTTTTTAACACGATGTAGCTTTTTGCGGTTAACCATAATAGTGTCCAGAAAACAATTTGGGACACGATGAGCTTATAACCCCCCAAAAGTGAGAGAAAAAACTTACCAAGAAGAATAACCTCCTGCAAGAGAGAAAAATTTGTAAACACATCTCAGCACAAGCAGAGATAAAATGATAAAATATAGGCCAAAAATAGAGAAAGGAGAAAACTATGCTATGAAAACTTATCGTATAGGTGTGATACCTGGAGATGGAACAGGGCCAGAAGTGGTAAGAGAAGGGCTTAAGGTCTTAGAAGCAGTTTCTAAAAAATCAGCTTTTTCTTATACTACTACTTTTTATCCCTTTGGAGGTGAGCATTATCTCAAAACCGGGGAAACTCTACCTGACTCAGCTATTGAAGAATTTAAAAAATTAGATGCTCTTTATTTAGGAGCCATAGGACACCCCGAGGTAAAACCAGGGATATTAGAGCGAGGAATTTTACTAAAGCTCCGTTTTTCATTAGACCAATACATCAACCTCCGGCCGGTAAAGCTTTATCCTGGAGTATGGACTCCCATCAAAGACAAAGGACCAGAAGATATAGATTTTGTAGTAGTCAGAGAAAATACTGAAGGTCTATATGTAGGAGCAGGAGGAAACCTGCATCAAGGTACACCCTATGAAGTAGCAATTCAAGAATCCATCAATACCCGTCGGGGAGTAGAACGGTGTATTCGTTTTGCTTTTGAATTTACTAAAAAAAGAAATAAAAAGAATAAACTCACCCTGTGCGGCAAAACTAATGTTTTGACTTATGCCTTTGATTTATGGGAAAGAACTTTTCAAGAAGTCGCTCAAGAATACCCCAACATTAAAACCGACTATGCTCACGTGGATGCTACCACTATGTGGATGGTAAAAAACCCCGAGTGGTTTGATGTAATAGTTACTGACAATATGTTCGGTGATATTATTACCGACTTAGGAGCTATGATTCAAGGCGGTATGGGAATAGCAGCAGGTGGCAATATCAATCCCGAGGGAGTTTCTATGTTTGAACCCATTGGAGGCTCTGCTCCTAAGTATACAGGGAAAAATGTAATCAACCCCTTAGCAGCTATCTCTGCTATGCAAATGCTATTATCTCACATAGGAGAAGAAGAAGCAGCCCAAAGAATAGAACAAGCCATAATTAAAGCTTTGGAAAGTGGAAAAATCAAAAGTATGAGTGCTGGCCAAATGGGACTTAATACTTCTGAAGTAGGAGACCTAATAGCTTCCCTAGTTTAAAAGCTACTCTAAAGGCTTTCCTCCCTCCTCTATAGGAGAACTACCTGTAGAGGAGGATTGCTCTTCTGCTCCCCCTGTAGAAGAATTCGCCTCAGATGAAGCAGAAGATTCAAGAGGCGTTCCTCCTTCCTGAGTGGGTGGTTTACCCCCAGAAGAAGGAGTGTTTTCTAGCGGTGTTCCTCCTTCTTGAGCCGGAGTGCCACCAGAAGCTATTCCTGGTGAAGAGATTATCACTCCTTGACCAGAGCGAACAGTAGATTTTTCTCGAGAGGAAGCAATAAATTTTTGCACTTCCATCTCTACTAAATTAAAATTATCATATTTCTCTAAAGCATCAGCCAAAACTTTGGCAACTTGTTCTGAATCTGCTCCTGCCCGGCGAGCTCTTTCTAAAAGTTGAGCCACTTTTTTCATATCTTTAGAAGAAAAGTTGTTATTTGCTGCCTCTGCTACAATTTTTCCTGCCTTCTCTGGATCTACCCCCATCTCTAAAAGAGCAGATAAGGAATCCACTACCAACTCCACGCGTTTACCATCATTAGCTAAAGCTTTACTTAAAGCCTCTTCTATTACTTGAGGAGGAACAGACAATTCTAAGGATAAAGCTAAATCAACTATTAAATCTTTTTCCTTTACTCCATTTTTCTGTAAAATTTCTTGGGCTTTTTCCAGAGAGTTTTTTTTGGTATTCAAGGTCTTTACCAACTCATAAGGCAAAACTTTCTTAGCCAAACCCTCTTTAAGTTTGGAAACAATAGGAGAAAGAGGAAGGTCTTTTTCCTCTGCTTCTTTCACTAAAGAATCTACCTGATGGCGAAGATATTCTTTATCTTCCTCTGAATAAGAAGATCGTTCAATAAGAGAAAACGGGTCATCTGCCGCCCATAACGGAGTTACCCTGCAAAAAAGCAAGGAAAAAACAAGAAACGTAATAAAAGCTGCTTTTTTCTTCATGAGCTCGATTCACCATTAACCACCAATACCGAATTAAATCTTCCAAATCCATCGGGAATTTGTCGTAAAGAATTAGGGTCAGCCACCCACTCCTTACCATCCACTAAAAAACTATATTGATACTTACCCGGCTTAACCTTTAACGTAATTCTCCAACAATCTTCTTTAACTTTATCCATTTGCAAACAATCCCAATCACTAAACTCTCCTGCTACTGCTACTGTTCGTAAGCTTTTAGAAGGAGCACAAAAAACCAAGTCTATTTTTCGATAACCCAGATAAGAAGAAATTTTCAATTCTGGCAGTAAAGGAAGATCACTAAAGAAAACTAATATAAGGAACACAGCTGCCAAAGAAGCTACTGCCCATTTTTTATAATCAGCATAACGCCACCGCTTTTTACGTCCTTCTATGCGCTGCATAACTCCTCGGGTAAAAGCCTCATCTACCTCAATTTGGGGTAAACTTTCCAAACATTTAATTAGCTTTTCTTCTTTTATATCCATACTCCTCACCTAACCCTTTATACGTAAATCCATAGTGTTCAGTTTCAAAACTCAAACTTTCCTCATTCAACTTCAATATTAGCAAATTTCCCCTTATATTCATTCCTAATGAATCTCCACATATTTTCTCCCTTACGCATTTAGAATTTATTATAGAGCCAAATATGCCTTGACAAATGAGGTACGCTACACTTATAGTATCTTGCAAAACTTTAAAAAGAATAAATTACATTAAAAGTTTAAAACTTACCTTTTTAAGGTTTAGCGAAAGGCGAGATCGCCACGCTGGGGTGTATTCCCCCGGCGTACTGGTGTATATTTTCTCACCAGTAGCATTTGCTCTTTAAGTTTTTGTTTCTTCTTCTCTTATTGTCTGGATTCCTCGCAGGGGTATTCAGGCATCTGTGCTTTTAAAAAACATAGACCCCTCGCAGAAGCATTCAGGGGTGACAACGCGGAGGCGTTTTTTTCTCCGCGTTAATTTTGGCTTTTTTGGCCTTGTTTTTTTTGGGGTTATAGGGGGTTTCCCCCTATACTGAGGAAGATGCTCTTCCTTCCTCAGTGGTTTTTTGTCTTTGTATTTTCATCTTTTTGTTTTATTCTTTCTGGGGGTTAATAAGGGGGCTTTGCCCCACTGAAGGATGCTTTTCCCTTCAGTAATCTTTGTCTTTTAAGTTTTTATCTTTTTTTCTTTTGTTTCTGGGGGTTAA
>JARRCQ010000102.1 GCA_029982105.1 Candidatus Atribacteria bacterium
CTGGGGCTTATAAAAAGCAAAGAGGAAAGCGACTTTTGCCGGCGGCTGGTTGAAAGGCTTCGGGTTAAAACTGCTACTATAGATGTTCCTGTTAATAGCTTAAGCGGAGGAAACCAACAAAAAGTTTCTTTAGCCAAATGGTTTGGAATCAGCTTGAAGCTAATTATACTTGATGAACCTACTCGGGGGATAGATGTGGGAGCAAAAGTAGAAGTTTATAAACTCATCAACGAACTTGCTCACCAGGGATTAGGTGTGATCATGATATCTTCTGAAATGATGGAAATAATAGGTATGTGCGATAGGGCAGCCGTAATGCATAGAGGTAAGATGATTGGCATATTAGAAAGGGACGAATTAACTGAGGAAAACATTATGAGATTGGCAACTGGGGAGGAAAAAAACAATGAAAAAAAATGAGCGCTGGCCGACAAAAGCCTTAGATATATTTTTAAAGTACAATACAGAGTTTATTCTGCTGATATTAATCGTGATTTCTAGTTTAATATCGAGTGCTTTTTTTACTGAAAGAAATATATTTAACCTTTTAAGGCAGGTTTCAGGAACTGGCATTATAAGTATGGGTATGTTGCTAGTTATTTTGACCAGCGGCATTGATTTATCAGTTGGTTCCCAATTAGCCCTTGGAAGTGTTCTTTCGGCTTATTTCCTGACAATGTATTCCTATTCTCTGCCTGTGTCAATTGTCTTGACTATCTTGATCTGTACTTTATGCGGGGGTGTAAGTGGCTACCTTGTTTCTTTTAGGGGTATGGCTCCTTTTGTTGCTACTCTGGCTTTGATGACTATAACCAGAGGATTTGCTTTTATTATTTCTAAAGGCTCTCCTATAATAGTTGACAGTGCGACTCTAACAAATTTTGGCAGTCAGTATTTTTTGAGAATACCCTACCCTGTTTTTTTAATGTTTGGAATTTTTATCGTTGTGCATCTATTGCTTAGATATACAATCTTTGGTAGGCTGGTTAAAGCGATTGGTAGTAATGAATTAGCTGTAAAGCTATCAGGAATCAACGTTGCTTATTATAAGTTTGCTGTTTATGCAATTTCAGGAGCTTTTGCGGCGATTGCCGGGATTATTAGTACTTCCCGAACTGGCGTAGGTTCTCCTTTGGTTGGTGAAGGACTTGAATTAGATGCCATTGCTGCGGTAGTAATTGGGGGAGCAAGTTTAAAGGGAGGCAAAGGCACTGCTTTTAAAACTCTATTGGGAGTGTTGATTCTTGGTTTGATAGGTAACATTATGAACTTAAGAAACGTGCCTGCCTATCCTCAGCAAGTCATTAAAGGACTAATTATTATATTTGCTGTACTTTTCCAAGGCGTAAAAACAGGATACGGAAGCGAAAGTTGACTGAATTAGTTTTTGTTGTTTAGGTTGGTTTAAGCAAGATAGCTTCGACCACTGAGGAAGAAAAAACTTTCCTCAGTGGTCTTTGTTTTTTAAAGTTTTTGTCTTTTTTCTTTTGTCCTTTGGGGGTTATGAGCTCATCGTGTCCCATAATTATTTTCTGGACACTATTATGGTTAACCGCAAAAAATAGTCTGCGACGCAAAATTAAGAAAACTTACAAAACAAAAGATAAAAGCCACAGAGAAAAAGCAGTCTACGGCGTAAGAGAAAAGCAAATTAGATTAAAAAGAATTCGGACAGACACGCTGGAGAACAACACTCCAGCGGCATGGCGCTCCCGCTTTCGAACCTCAGAAAACTAAAAGGCCAATTAGATTGCGTTAGAAGCTCGGGATCGCCACGCCCGGCAAAAAACCACCGGGCTCGCGATGACAGTTAACTGCAGTGAAATTTTGTGGTTAACTATGATATCTCCTTAAACTTATATGATTGGGTTTACAGCATTTAGAGGATATAGTTTAGTCTACCAGAAGATTGACGACGTTTATTCCTTTCTGCCAATTTGTCTATTTTGGAGACCTTATACAGTGTTCAGAAAGAACTTATGGGTAATACTAAGGTTATGAGGGGGCAGCGCCCCCGGTGGAGTATTTTCTCACCGGTAAGTCTTTAGCTTTTGAGGTTTTATGTTTTTGGGGGTTATGAGGGGGCAGCGCCCCCTCATAGTCTGTTATAATCTTTTTATGGGTAAAAAAATACTTTTAATCAATCCCTGGATTTACGACTTCACTGCTTTTGACTTGTGGCTCAAACCTCTAGGGCTTTTGTATCTTGCTTCTCACCTTCTGAATCAAGGATATGAGGTGGAATTGTTAGACTGCTTAAATCGCCTCGACCCTGATTGTCCGCCCATTTCTCGTGGCCCTCGCTATTTGCGAGAAGCAGGTTGCGGCAGCTATTATAAAGAAATTCTTCCTCGTCCTTCTTTCTTTCGCCATATTCCTCGCTATTGGGGAAGGTTTGGTTTACCTTTTGATAAGGTAAAATCCAGAATGGAGATGCTATCCTCTCCCGATTTGGTCTTTATAACTGCTGGTATGACTTATTGGTATCCCGGAGCAGTAGTAGCCAAAGAGCTATCCCAAAAAATCTGGCCAGAGGCCCAAACAGTTTTGGGGGGAATTTATCCGGTTCTCTGTCCTGAACATGCCGATAGCTGGGGCTTTGACTACGTAGTAAAGGTTGCTGATCCTGTGTTAGTAATGAAGGAACTGGGAGGTATTTTAGAAACCGATTTTCAAGTGGAAAGCTATGAAGACTTCTTTTCCTTAAAGCCGGCCTTTTTTCTTTATCCTCGACTTTCTTATACTGTCCTTCTTACTTCTTTGGGCTGTCCCTTTCGCTGCAGTTATTGTGCATCAGGAAAACTTTACCCCTCTTTTTGGCACCGTCCTACCGAGGAAGTAATAGAAGAGATTTTATTTTTTAAGGAACAATATGGAATAAAAGATATAGCTTTTTATGACGACGCTCTCCTTTTTCAGGCAGAAAAACACTTTCTTCCTCTCTTAAGAAAATTAGCAGAGTTATCCCCAGGCTTTCGCTTCCACCTTCCTAACTCTATTCACCCTGCCTACGTTACTCCCCAAATTGCTCAACTAATGAAGAAAGTTGGCTTTAAAACCTTGCGGATGAGTTTAGAAACTGCTTCTCCCTTGTGGCAAGCAAAAACAGGGGGAAAGGTAAATAATTATGCCCTGGAAAGGGCTACGAGGTATTTCTTAGATGCTGGTTTTACTCCCCAAGATTTAGAAGTATATCTCCTCTTTGGCCTACCAGGTATCTCTGAAGAGGAGATGATAAACTCCATCAAATACGTAAAAAGCTGGGGATTGAAGCCTCGCCTCTCTCTTTATTCTCCCATTCCCCATACTCCCGATTATTATAAAATAGGTAATCTACCTCCAGATGAGCCTCTTTTCCATAATAAAGTTGCTTTTCTCTACCAGAGTGGTAACGACTCTCTCTACCAAAAACTGCAGGAAGAGCTAAGGGGCTCTTAGGTAAACTGCAGCATTCTCTCGATACTCCGAGCTGCTTTTTGAATAATTTTTTCAGGTAGCTCCACTTGATATTTCATATCCTGAAGAGCCAAAGCTATTTTTTCCTGATTTATTTTTTTCATATCCGGACATATCGCTTCTTCGCTCACCGGATAAAAATGTTTAGCTGGGTTTTCTTTCTGCAAGCGATGGAGAATACCTACTTCTGTCCCAACGATAAATTCGTCTTGAGGGGAGCTTTTTATATAGCGACACATACCTTCTGTAGAAAGCACCTGATCTGCCTTCTCGGTTACCTCCGGTCGGCATTCAGGGTGGACGAGCACCTCTGCGTGGGGATGAAGTTTTTTAGCTCTCTCTATGTCTTTTTCACTGATTGCCGCATGCACCGGGCAATATCCCGGCCAGGTGATGAATTCTCTCCCCGTTTTTCGGGAGACATAATTAGCTAAATACTGGTCGGGAACAAAAATAATGGAAGAAGCAGAGCTCAGTCCCTTTTCCACTACTTCAGTGGCATTGGCCGAGGTACAACAAAAATCGCATTCTGCTTTTACCTCTGCTTTAGTGTTCACATAACAAAGTGTCGCCGCCTCCGGATAACGCTTTTGGAGATCAAGAAGCTGAGAAGCGCTAATCATATCTGCCATAGGACATCCCGCTTCTGGCTCGGGGATTAACACCACTTTTTGAGGAGAGAGGATTTTGGCTGTCTCCGCCATAAAGAAAACCCCACAAAACACAATAACTTGAGCATCGGTTTTGCTGGCCTCTATGCTCAACCCCAGAGAATCACCTACAAAATCAGCTATATCTTGCACTTCGGGAAGTTCATAATTATGGGCTAAAATTACGGCATTTTTTTCTTTTTTCAGTTTTTCAATTTCTTTGCTCCAGTCCATCATTCTCTTCACCTCCATAGGAAAATCTTAAACCGCTTTTTCAATAATCCCCCCACCTAAAACTGTATCATCACTGTACAATACCACCGATTGGCCAGGGCTAATCATTTCCACTTTTTCTTTAAATATAACTTTAACTTCCTCAGGACTAATAACTTCTACCTCGCAAGATTTTTCTTTTTGGAGATAACGCACTTGAGCAAACAAGGATGGGGGAAGCTCATCGGTTAACCATTGAAAATGAGAAGCTACCAGCCCCCGAGCTTGTAGCGCTTCTCTTTCTCCCACCACCACTTCGTTTTTCTCAGGATGCACCGCTATCACATAAAGAGGCCGAGAATGAGCCACTCCTAAACCCTTCCTCTGACCAACGGTATAGCGAAAATACCCCTCGTGTTTACCCACTACTGCACCTTCTCTTGTAACTATAAAGCCGCAATAATTCCCGGAGATTCTTTTTTCCAAAAATTTACGATAATCACCTCCAGGAAGAAAGCATATATCCTTGCTCTCTGGTTTTTCTGCTACTGGAAGATCATATTCCCGAGCTAATCTCCTCGCTTCTTCTTTAGTAAAATCAGCCATAGGGAAGACGATATAAGGAAGGTTATCCTTTCCTATACCATAGAGAAAATAAGTTTGGTCTTTCTTTCGGTCTTTCGGTCTTTGTAAAAAATATCTTCCCTCTTTTTCTTCCACCCGAGCATAATGACCAGTAGCTAAAAAATCAAATCCCTGACGGCGGGCATATTCTAAGAGCTTACCGAATTTGAGACGTCGATTACATATTACACAGGGATTAGGGGTCCGGCCTTCTAAATATTGAGAGATAAAATCTCCAATCACCAGCTCTTCAAATTCCTGGGAAAAATCTACCACATAATGGGGAATAGAAAGAAAACGACAAACTTGTCGGGCATCCTCAACGGTTCTCTCGTCAAAAAAGGTAGAATCCTTCCCTAAAATCATAGTTACTCCTGCTACTTCCCATCCTTTTTCTAAGAGCAGAACACCAGATAGAGAAGAGTCTACTCCTCCACTCATAGCCACCAATACTTTTTTTCTCAAGTTACTCACCAAAGAGATAAATAACGTTCCCCGGTATCAGGAATGATGACTACAATTAGTTTATCCCGGTTCTCTTCTCGGTTAGCTACCTGGAGCGCTCCCCACAGAGCTGCTCCTGAGGAGATGCCAGCTAATATCCCTTCTTCCTTGGCCAAGCGCTCTGACATCAAAAAAGCATCATCGTCATTAACAGTTATCACTTCATCTATAAGCTCCAATTGTAAAACTGGAGGGATAAATCCTGCCCCAATCCCTTGAATGGAATGCCGCCCCGGAGAACCTCCCGAGAGAACAGGAGAGCGAAGAGGCTCCACCGCTACCGCTTGAAAAGAGGGTTTTTTCTCTTTAAGGGCTTGAGCAATCCCGGTGATAGTTCCTCCGCTTCCCACCCCGGCAACTACTATATCTACTTCGCCATCGGTATCTTCCCAAATTTCCCGGGCTGTAGTCTCTCGATGAGCGCGAGGGTTAGCGGGGTTTTCAAATTGCTGAGGCATAAAAGCCCCCGGAGTATTATTTACCATTTCTTGAGCTCTATTTATCGCTCCCTGCATACCTTGAGAAGCAGGAGTGAGAACTACTTCTGCTCCCAGACGGGTCAAGATTTTCCTTCTCTCTACCGATACATTTTCGGGCATAACCAAAAGGAGATGATAGCCTCTCTCCGCGCATACAAAAGCCAAACCAATACCGGTATTGCCACTCGTAGGCTCCACTACCAAAGACCCGGGTTTAAGAATGCCTTGTTTTTCTGCTTCTTCTATCATTGCTACCGCAATACGGTCTTTGACTCTACCACAAGGATTTAAAAATTCTAACTTGGCCACCAATATTCCCGGCAAACCTTTTGCAATTTTCCCCAACCTCACCAGAGGAGTGTTTCCTTCCAATTGGGTGATATTAT
>JARRCQ010000103.1 GCA_029982105.1 Candidatus Atribacteria bacterium
AGATAATACTCCCTGGCAAGAATTCTCTCTGGCGGAGGTGAAAAATTTGCTACCTACCTCTTGACATTTATCACAGTTACTGCGAGCCTCGCGTTTTCGCTTGGCGTGGCAATCCCAAGTTTTTAACACAATGTAATTTGCCTTTTAGTATTTCTGAGACTTAAAAAGCGAGATCGCCACGCCCGGCAAAAAACGCCGTGCTCGCGATGACAGGAGAGGGTGAGATCGCCCTTGACAGTTAGCTTTACAATGGGTTTTGAGGTTAACTATAAAGTCCTCTTTCTTTAGCTTCAACGCTTCTCCTGGGCGAATGCCAGTATCAAGCATAAAGAGGATAAGACAGTAATCACGGAAACCAGCATAACTCTTTTTATCTGGAACATTAAGTAGCTCTTTTAATACTTCAAGTGGTATTGCTCGAGCTCTTCCTTCATCTTTCCTCTTTTTAAAGTCCACAGGGTTTTTTTCAATGACATTCTCTCTCACTAAGAAGTCAAAGAAAGCTTTAAGATATTGCCGGCGGAGATTAAAAGTAGCGGGTTTGATATCATCTGAGAAATATTTAAGGATGGAAGTTCTAAGCTCTTTTTCTGAGCGTAGAGCTTGAGGAAAGCGTCTAAAAAATCTGATAACGTGGACTTCATAATCGTGGATAGTGCGAGGAGCTTTACCTTCTGCCTTCTTTTCAAAGAGGAAGAGCTCTAAGAGATTGTGGAAACCTTCCGGGCGGTGAAGCTTTACTACTTCTCCCATAGAAATACCTCTTTCTGGGAGTCAGTTTATAGTCATCGGTCTCAGAGTTTTTTTAGAGGAAGAGAAAACGTGGAAAGTGGCTTGAGAAGCGCCTTAGCTCTTCGACATAGCCGAATGATAGAGCGACGACCTCCGGAGCCAGCTGTAAAATCGCTTTTTCCTGCTCTTTATTCCAAAGAAAGAGAGTGAATCAAGAGTAAGAAAAGAAAGAGAAACATTGCGACCCTGAGAAATCTCTCCTTTAGGCCATCATATAAGTTTATTACCAATCTTAGTATAAGAGAAGAAATATATAGAATAGAGGAATATGCCACTGACTTTGCGGTTAACCATAGTTAAAGAAGGAGGCGTTATTATGCGTCGCTGGAAAATGGTGGGAATAATAAGCATTATATTCGTCCTCTTAGCCATTTATCCTCTGGAAAGTAAAGAAGATGAGGAGCCTATTCTGGAAGGCAGAGCTTTCGTTCCTTATGTAACTTCGCAAGGGGCAAGTGGAGAACACTTTTTCTCTCAGGCCGCAGTGACAGCTATCGACCTCCACACCGGAAAGGTAGTGGCTAGCGGAGAAACAAAAATAGACGGTTCTTACAAAATATCAGTCTTGCCTGGAAGATCCTATCTTATCCAATTTCAACGCGATGGCCAGATAATTCTTGACGTCTGTGGACGAGTGAAAAAAGGAGAAAGATATAACCTCTCTTTTGCCGATGCTCGCACTACGGCAATGAGCCTTGTTCTTTTGCGTCTCCTTTCAGAAAAAAAAGACCCGAATATTATTATTAACTATAAAGCTAACCGTATTCTCAAAAACGAGTTTTTCCCTCTCTTAGAGCAGAAAGTGTTCGGCGCCATTGCTCAGAGAAGCAATCCAGAAAACGATCCAGAAATAGAGCTTCTTATTAACCGCATTGCCTCAGCTGTCTAATGACAGCCTGCGGCAGACTATAGGAGAAAATACCCCCTATCACCCCGAAAAAGATACAATTAAGAGCTTTAACTGGGAATCCTCCTCATCTGTCATTCCCAAAATCTTTTATTGGAATTTAAATTACTCGTAGGCTCTGGCTCAGGGATTGCCGGGCAATGGAAAGGGTAACAAACGCATTCTGAGTTTATGGCCAAAAACTGTAAAGGCGCTCAGAGTGATGAACAAATTTTCCTTCTCTAATCCGGGAAAAAGAAGGCGTAAGGGTTGGCTGTGTTTGGTAGAATAGAAATGCAGCACAGCGCAATTGTTCCGAATTTACTGGTGGAGCTTTTTCCACCAGTAGTGTTTGTTTTTTTAAGTTTTCATTTCTCTTTCTTTTATTGTCTGAATTCCTCGCAGAGGCATTCAGGGGTAACAACGCGGGGGCGTTTTTTCTCCGGGTTAATTTTGGCCTATTTGGCCTTGCTTTTTTTGGGGGTGATAGGGTTTACCCCCTTATAGTGAGGAAGGTTTTTCCTTCCTCAGTAGTCTTTGCTTTTTAAAGTTTTTGTCTTTTTCCTTTATCTTTTGGGGGGATTATAAAGGAGGTACTCCCTTTTATAGTATTTATAATGGGTTTTACAGCTAACTATATTTTGAAAGGAATAAGATGTTTTTTCTACAGCGGGAAGAGGAAGTAGAGTTAGTCATAAATCGCTCTCGATTTGTGGGAAAAAGTTTGGAAGTACGTTCCCGGGAAGAAGCAAAGGAGAAATTGCATGAGGTAATGAAGCTTTTTCCTGGCGCTACTCATTATTGTTATGCCTTCCGGGTAGGGGAAAATCCAGTAGAGGAATTTTCTTCCGATGCCGGTGAGCCACCGGGGAGTGCAGGAAGACCCATATTGGGTGCTATCCGGCGAGGAGATTTTACTGATACCCTGGTAGTGGTGGTGCGTTTCTTCGGAGGTAAAAAATTGGGGATAAGAGGGTTGATTGATGCTTACGGGAAAACTGCTCAGCTGGTTTTAGAAAAATCAGGTAAAAAAGAATATAGGGAAATAGAGTTTTTAGTTAAAATTAACCCTGTTTATTTTAGCCTGGTGGTAAATCAACTGGTAGAAGTTATCCAAGATAAGCAGCTTCTCTCCATTTATCCCGATAGAGGAGAAGTGCAATTGCGTATTTCTCAGAGCGAGGAAGCAAAAATAAAAGCAATCCTCCAGGAAGGAGAAAGAACAGGAAAAATTTTAGAAGGAAGAAGAATAAAATAATCTACCTGTACTCTATGGAGTGGAGTTATGAGTAGGAGTGATAATCATAGTATCCCGCGAAGCCTGCTAAACTGCTGAAACTTTAAAAACGAATTACATCAGAAGTTAAAAAACGAGAAACCCCTATGCGGTAGGGAATACTGTATCTTCCTCGATGGTCTTTTTCTTTTGCCCTTTGGGGGTTATGAGGGGGCCATGCCCCCTCATAGTTTGCTATTAGGCTGATAGTGAGGATTGCGATGACAGTTAATTATAAGGGATTGCAGCTAACTTATCTATGCCATAGTCCAGCCACCATCTACAGGGAGCACCGCACCGGTTATATAGGATGATAAATCTGAGGCAAAAAAGAGGGCGGCATTAGCCACGTCTATGGGTTGGCCAAATCTCCCGAGGGGTATAGGAGCTAAAAACATCTTCCGGAGTTCTTCATTTTCTAATACGTCTTTGGTTAAAGCTGTTTCAGAAGTGCCAGGGCAGATGCAATTAGCCCTGATATTGTTTTTGGCGTAATCCAGAGCTACAGATTTGGTAAGCGCCATTACGCCACCTTTAGATGCTGCATAAGCTATAGCTTCAGGGAATCCTATCAGCGCGGCAGCTGAAGCCGTGTTTATAATAGCTCCTCCCCCGTTTTTCTTGAGATGAGGTATGGCATATTTACACCCTAAAAATACTCCCTTGAGGTTAACATTTATGATTTTAACAATCTGCTAAAGTTTGCTCTTCATCGTTGTAGAAAGGTGGACCCTATTTTGAGGCTGTTTGAAAATTCTTTTCCTCTATACCTCATTTTGCCATTACTTATTTCTGTCATAGCAATAAGGGGGAAAGACCTCCTTATAATTCCCAGAAAAACAAAAACCTGAAAAAATAAAGAATAAAAAAACAACTGAGGAAGGAAAAACGTTTTCCTCACTATAAGGGAAACCCCCTTTTATAGTCTGGATTCTTCGCAGAGACATTCAGGAATAACGGACGTGGAGGGTTACCTCTCTTTTCTCGTCATCCCTGAGCGCTTCAATCGGGAATCTAAATGCTCTAAAAACCATGGACCCCTGATAGAAGCATTCAGGGGTGGCGGATAAAGAAAGAATAGAGGCGTTCAGGGTGATAGGCTCGAGAGTGAAAAGATAGTATTTGTCAAACAGCATTGAGGGTGTTTGACAAATTTTTATTGACGGTATATAATGTTAATGAAAACCATTTTCAATAAGGAGAGGTTTTAAATATGCCGAGATGTAGAAGAGGGAGGCCACCCTGGTGGGAGCCCAGATTTCAAGAAGCTGGTTTTCGGCTGACTATGCCCAGACAGGCAATATTAGAGGTACTTAGCAATACTGAAGAGCACTTAAGTGCAGAAGAGATATATTTAGCAGTTCATAAAATCTATCCCAACGTTGGACTTACTACAGTTTATCGAACTTTAGAGTTATTGGTAAATATGGGATTGGTGTTTAAGTTTGATTTTGGAGACAAAAGAGCAAGATATGAGTTGTCTCAAGGACCGACGAGTAAAAAACATCACCATCATCTGGTATGTATCAATTGTGGCCGAATAATAGATTATACGGACTTTATTGATGAAGAGAAAGAGTTGCTCCGGCGAACGGAAGCAGGGCTTTCTGAGAAATACAATTTCAAAATCACCCATCATCTTATTCAGTTTTATGGCTTGTGCGAGGAGTGTCAAGGGTAGCTTAAAAATTTTTTTAGTAATAAATGAAAATGGTTTTCAATATTAAAAAGGGAGGTGTTTCAAATGCCAGGTGGCGACAGAACTGGTCCATTAGGATTAGGTCCAATGACCGGTAGGGGAGCTGGGTATTGTGCTGGTTTTAGTGCACCGGGTTACGCAAACCCAATTCCGGACCGTGGTAGGATAGGATTTGGCCGAGGTTGGGGTCGAGGTTACTTTGGTCGAGGCCGAGGCTGGAGAAACTGGTACTGGGCTACCGGTCTTCCCGGTTGGACAAGAGTTAATTATGGTTATCCCGCTTTTGGGGGCTGGGCTTATCCTTATAACCCGATGTCAACTCCTCAAGCGGAAGCAGAGCTGCTAAGGGAACAGGCTGAATTATTGAAGCAAACATTGGAAGACATTCAAAATCGAATTAGCACTTTAGAGAAAGCTGAAGTACAACAAGCAGAATAAACAAAAGGAGGGAGGCAATAATCTTTGGTTGCTTTTTTGTCTCCCTCCTTACAAAAAAGGAGTGATATTATGAAGATAGCTATCTCTACTGAAGGAAATTTTGTTTCTCCCCACTTTGGGAGATGTCTGTTTTTTACCATTATAGATTTAGAAGAGGGAAAGATAATTAAAAAAGAGGTGATAGCAAATCCGGGGCATGAGCCGGGTTTTATCCCTCAATTTTTGCGCCAGTTAGGGGTAGAGTGCATAATTGCCGGGGGTGCGGGGAAAAGAGCGACTAATCTTTTCCAGGAATTTGGTATTCAAGCTATTTTAGGAGTAACGGGCAGCGTAGATGAGGTAATAGAAAAGCTAAAAGATGGCAGTTTGGAGGGTGGGGAGAGCTTGTGCCAGCCGGGTTTGGGTAAGGGCCACAGTGAAAACGAAGAAGAATGTGACCATCACTCCTAAACGATTGCGGAGAAAGGAGCTAGAAATGAAAATTGGTATAACTGCTAAAGGGAATAGTTTAGATTCGGAAGTTGACCCCCGGTTTGGAAGATGTGAGTATTTTATTATAGTAGATCCGGATACCCTGGAATTCGAAGTTGTTGAAAATTTCAGTATCGAGGCTGCAAGTGGAGCGGGAATTCAGTCTGGTCAATTGGTGGCAACAAAAGGAGTGGAAGCGATTTTGACCGGCAATATTGGCCCTAATGCTTTTCAGGTATTACAAGCAGCAGGAATAAAAGTGATAACTGGAGTTTCAGGTAAAGTGAGAGAAGCCGCAGAAAAATATAAAAGGGGGGAATTTAAACCGGTGGAAGGCTCAAACGTTAACTCTAAATTCGGTATATCGGAAAAAGGAATGGGAGGTGAACTATAATGCCGCTGGGAAGAGGAGCTGGTCGGGGACAAGGCAGAGGCTTAGGAAGAATGGGAGGCAACCGCCCGGGGGCTGGAGCAGGAGGGAATTGTGTTTGCCCCAACTGTGGGACTAAAGTTTCCCATCAAAGAGGAGTGCCTTGTTATTCTCTTACTTGCCCTCAATGTGGGTCAAAGATGATTAGAGAATGATACTATCAGTAGCCAGCGGAAAAGGCGGAACGGGGAAAACCACTATAGCAGTTAGTTTGGCTCTTTCTCTCCCAGAGAGAGAGCTTCAATTTCTGGATTGTGATGTAGAAGAGCCCAACGCCGCTATTTTTCTGAAGCCACAGATAAAAGAAAC
>JARRCQ010000104.1 GCA_029982105.1 Candidatus Atribacteria bacterium
AATCAAAAATAACCATATTCTCTAAGTTGCCTCCTGCCAACTCAATAAACCGAGCTATAGTAGTATTGGAAGCTCCGGCTCCTAAAAGCACTATTTTTACTTCTCCTATTTTTTTATCTGCCAATTTCAAAGCATTGATTAAGCCAGCCAGAGTAACACAAGCGGTACCCTGAGCATCATCGTGCCAGACCGGGATGTTGCACTCCTCCCGCAAAGCGTCTAATACCTGATAACAATTGGGTTGAGATATATCTTCCAGATTAACCGCTCCAAAACTGGGTTCTATCATTTTTACCAAATCAATAATTTTCTCTGGTCGGTGGTTTCCTTTTTCATCTCTACTGTCGATACACAGGGCAGTAGCATCAATTCCTCCTAAATATTTCATCAGAAAAGCTTTTCCTTCCATAACTCCCAACCCCCCGGGAGGGGTACAATCTCCGTCTCCCAAAACCCGAGAAGAATCGCTTACCACCGCCACTAAATTTCCCCGATTAGAAAGTTCGAAAGATTCATCATTATTATCTCTGATAGTAGTGGAAATTTTAGAAACCCCTGGAGTATACCAGACATTAAACCAGTTAAAACCAAAAACTCCTGCTTTGGGTACAGTTTGCATCTTGCCCCCATAAAATCGATGAGCCCGCTCAGCTAACCTCATAAAAAAAAGAGTTTTAGCTCGAGCAGATTGTTCGGGAGTGAGAGAAGAAAGAATTTCGTCCAAATTATCTAAGGTCCAGTTTACTTTAGACATAGTATTTCCTCCTAATTCTATTATCTAATTAACCAAATTTATAACCCCTCTGTCGCGCCTTCTATTGGTTAAAAATCGTTGCTTTCGCTAATCTGTTCCCCTCTTTTTCAGTTGCTAAGTTGTCCACATTGCTTAACAGAGCTTCTAACCCTGCTTCCAGCGCTTCAGCCAGCAATATTTGTAAACGATGAGATTTGTTTTGTTCCTCAATCATGATGACCATCTTAAAAGAAAGAAGCAATACTCCAATCTCCAACAAAAAAACTTTATATAGCCATTGAGAGATTAAAAGGTCTAAACCAAAAACTACCAAAGCTACAATCAAAAGTAAAGAACTAAAACACTTAGTACGATGAATACTCGCATCCACTCTTTCTTTTTCCCGATGAAACTCTTCAAACTTCTTGACAAATTTACTCCCGTTTCCGGGGGAAAAAGTATCCATATAACCTTTCCTCTCTTTTTCGACAAGATTAGCTGTTTTATTTTATAGCTAACTGTAAAACTCATTATAATGACTATGAGAGGTAACCCCCTCATAGTCCCCAAAAGACAAAGAATATAAAAAACGTAAAAAACCACTAGAGAAGCTATAGTATCCCTCAGCACATAGCGATCTTGAGTTTTTAACTTCTGATATAATTTACTCTTTTTAAAGTTTTAAAATTTTAGCAAGTTTTGTGGGATACTATAAAACAGGCAAAGTCGAACCTCCGTAGGGCATAACTATTATACTGGCGCCTTCTCCTTTCACCTCCAGAGCCCGAGCTACCGCTTCTTCTACACTTTGAAAAGGCTTCATAAAAATTTTTTCTACTGTAGAGGGAGGAAAATCAGAAACAAGGTAAATATCTTCTACTCGTTCCCTAACTAAAGCAATAGCTGCTGCTTTATGGCCTCCCAGCACAAAGTCTCTTTTTATCCTATCAATCAAGTCCTGAGGAGAAGAAGCATTCAATATCCATTCTTCAAAAATTGGCTCTCCCCATCCCTCGCTGCAAGCAGCAACAAAAATTATTATTCCTCCCTTTTTTACTGCATACTTAGCGTTATCCAGAGCTTTCTGGGCCTGATAGAGATTAATATCCTTAGGATATCCACCAGGAGTGGTAATAACAATATCCGCCTCTTCTTCCAGTTCCACCTTATAAAGAGAATCGAGAAATTTACATCCTTCTCGATGGGCAAGAAACACATTCCCAGCAAATAATTTTAAGATATTTTTATTTTCATCCAGAACCACGTTCACCAAGTAATCTACTGGGCAATACCGATATACTTCCTCGATGTCCTTTCTTACGGGGTTTATTTCCATTTCTCCTGCTCTCGCACTTTCTTCTACCATATGACTGTGGTTTGCCTGAATAGCCTCCCGGCTAGAAACTCCAGGCATGATGGCTTTCATTCCCCCTGAGTAACCGGCAAAATAATGATATTCGATGTTACCCAAACAAATAAGACGATCTCCCTCTAAAACCCGGCGATAAATATCAATAGGAGTGCCGTTTTCAGTATAGCCTAAGCGAACACAATCTTGAGGATCGCTGTCCTGGGATTCAATCTTTCCATAAAGGGGGCCTAAAAGATATCTCTTTTCTTCCTCCTTATGAGGACGATGAATTCCCATGGCAAAGATCACCAAAATATTAGAATTGGGGACACCAATCCTATTCAGTTTTTCTACCAAAAGAGGAAGCACTCGAGCAGTGGGCATAGGACGAGTAATATCACTGGTAACAATGACTACTTTCTCACCTGACTTCACTATTTCTTCTAAAGGAGGAGCACCAATAGAATACTCTAAACCCTTTCTAATTCTTTCCTCCTCTGCGCCCTCTGTTTCTACGGTTTTAGGTTTCAATGTTTTTCGCACACTATTGTCTGGAAGTTGAACTCGAATCTTTTCCTTCCCATAGCCCAGCTCTATTTCCATTTTTTCACCCCTTAATCAAGGTCTGCTACTGTAGAATTGTCTTTACTATTTCCACAATATGCGCGGTGCTTTCAGCAATGTATGCACCTGCTTCTTGTAACACTTCTTCTTTGTTCTGAGCGCTTCCTTCTCCCCCCGCTGACACTATAGCTCCAGCATGCCCCATGCTTTTTTCTCTGGGAGCGTTTTTCCCAGCTATAAAAGCCACCACCGGCTTGGTAATATTATTCTTTATATATTTAGCCGCTATCTCTTCATCGTTGCCTCCAATTTCCCCAATCAACACAATAGCCTCTGTTTCTGGGTCTTCCTGGAAAAGAGGAAGAAGGTCTACAAAGGTAGAACCAGGAATCATATCTCCCCCTACTCCTACCACAGTAGACTGACCAATTCCTTCCCGAGTCATAAGGAAAACAGTCTCGTAACAATTAGTAGCGCTGCGAGAAAGAATCCCGACTTTTCCAGGAGAAAAGATTTTATGAGACATAAAACCGGCTTTAGATTTTCCAGGAGAAATTACTCCAAAAGAGTTAGGACCAATTATTCGACATTTCTTTTTTTGAGAGAGGTGATAAGCTCCCAGCATATCATGCACCGGAACCCCTTCAGCAATAGTAATAATCAAAGGGATTCCTGCATACATAGCTTCGTAAACCGCTGAGACATTCAATCGAGGAGGAACAAAAATAACCGTAGCATTTGCTCCTCGCTCTTCCACCGCCTGTCTTACAGTATTGAATACCGGAACACCTTCCACTTCCCCTCCTCCTTTACCCGGGGTAACACCAGCTACAATGTTTGTGCCATACTCCAGCATTTGCTGGGTGTGGAAGGTTCCTTCCCGTCCAGTAATTCCTTGAACCAGTAGCCTGGTATTTTCATCTACTAATATACTCATCTATTTCTCTCCTTTAACCATTCAGAAACAATTTCTACTCCTTCTTGAACACTCTCGGCTAAGGGAACCGGGGGGGTGATGTTTCGCACTATTTCTACTCCTATCTCTCTATTAGTCCCTTCCATTCGAACCACGAGAAATTTATCCAAGGTGGCTTCACGACGAGCCAATTCCACTCCTCGGGCTACTTCATCACAGCGAGTTATCCCTCCAAATATGTTAATTAACACTGCCTCCACTTGAGGGTTAGAAAATACAATCTCAATAGCCTTAGCTATTCGATCATAAGTAGCTCCACCACCCAGGTCCAGGGCGCATGCCGCTTTAACGCCTTTCTGGGAAAAAAGATCAATAGTAGACATCAACATCCCTGAACCATTACTAATTACTCCTACTCTCCCTTCAGTATCAATGGGGATATAAAGAAAATTATATTTTCGAGCTTCTATAACCAGTGGGTCTTCAGTCAATTCATCCCGAAACTTAACCATATCAGGATGGCGAAAAAGAGAGCTATCATCAATATCCACCTTAGCATCCACGGCTAATAATTGGCCATCTGCTGTCACCATTAGAGGGTTTATTTCGGCTAACAAGCAATCATATTCCCGGAAAAAGCGATACAAGTTTTCAGATAGTTTAAATAAAGGAGTGAGAAAAGAAGAGTCTATCCCCGTTTTATCCAGTATATACCAAGCCATATGATCACGAATTCCCTCCAGCGGTTCAACAGGAACTCGAACAATTTTCTCCGGAGTTTCCTTGGCTACCTCTTCAATGTCCATTCCTCCTTGAGAGCTAAACATCAAAAGAGGGGCTTTAATTTTTCGATCTAAGGTAATGCTTAAATACCATTCTTTTTCTGCTGTTATTTTCCGAGTAACCAGCACTTTTTTAACTGGCAGCCCCTTCAAGGTAGACCCCAGCATTTGAGAAACTATATTTTCTAATTCTTCTTTATTTTCCGCAAATTTTATTCCACCAGCCTTACCTCTACCTCCTACCAAGACCTGAGCTTTCACCACCACGGGGAAAGAAAATTCTTTCCCCGTGGTTTTTAAATCATCCAGTTTATCTACAACTATTCCCTTATTAGTAGGTATGTTATAGAGGTCGAATAACTCTTGTGCTTTATATTCCAGTAGTTTCATTTTTATCCCCACAACTCTTCTTCTGTTGGTATTCTCACTCCTTCTATGGGGTAGCCTATCCGGGTAATGTTGAGTAAATGCTTATAATCCAGATTCTCGGAAAGGCTATTATTTCCCCAATAGCCACAGCCCAAAGTGGTGGTAGGAGCAAAACCATAGTTGAAGCTCCCTCCTGCGGTGGTAGCGCAAGGAGCGTTCACCACTACCCTGCTTACTTTTACCCTTTCTCCCAGTTTTTCAATGTTCTGTTTGTTATTAGAATGGACAGATACTGTATGGCCAATCCCTTCAATTTCTAAGTTCTCTTCTGCTATATTTATTGCTTCATCAAATTCTCCATAGGTAAAAGCAGCCAACACCGGAAACATCTTTTCCTTACGGAACACGCTCTTTTTATTTTCGTTGTTTTCTTTTATTACAATCACCCTTCTATCTTGAGGAATGTTTACCCCTACTATTTGGGCAATTTTCTGTACTGACTGGCCTATGAGGTCTTTATTGATAATCCCTCCAGGGAACAACCCTTGAGCAAACTTATTTTTCTCTTCCTCGTCTTCCACATAATAAGTTCCCTGAGCTTTAAACTCATCAATTACTGCCTCATACATTTCTTGAGGAATAATGACCGATTGCTCACAGGAACAAATAATCCCGTTATCAAAGGCTCGGCTCTGAATGATCTTGGAAACTGCTTCTTTAACATCTATACCCCGGTCAATGATACATTGAACATTCCCTTGACCCACACCCAAAGAGGGCTTACCGCTGCTGTAAGCTAACTTTACTATTCCTCCCCCTCCGGTCGAGACCACAACATCCACTGCTTTCATTAATTCCACAGTAAGCTCGCTGGTCGGTTCTTCAATTATCTGTATCAAGTCTTCGGGAGCGCCATGTTGAGTAAGAGCATTTCGGAAAAGAGAAATGAGATAAGCTCCACATTTTTTAGTTCGAGGGTGAGGAGAAACAATCACTGCGTTTCTCCCTTTTATGGCAAACATAGAATTACACATAGGAGTAACAATAGGATTGGTTACCGGAGTTATGGCGGCTACTATCCCTGCCGGTTTAGCAATTTTTACGATACCTGGCTCTTCATCTCGGCTAATAATACCCACCGATTTTTTGCTTCGAAGACTATTCCATATGATATTGGCTTTAGCTCTATTTTTCTTTACCTTATCCTCATAAACCCCCATTCCACTTTCTTCCACTGCTCGACGCGCTAAATCTTCGGCATTATCATAAACTATCTTACCCAAAGCCTTAACAAGCACGTCTACCTCTTCTTGGGTAGCATTTTCAAAGGCCCTCTGCGCCACCTTGGCCTTTTGCACCAAATTACCAATATATTCTTTAGCTTCCACCAAAAACACTCCTTCCTTGGGTTTTAATTTTCTTCTAAATAACTCCTGTTTTCTTTAGTTCTTCTTTTATCCACTCTTTTTCCTCCGGGTAGATATTGCGCACCGGAGGTAGCATAGGACCAGCTTTTAAACCCATTGCTTCATACCAGGCTTTGATGTTTCCAATAGGAGTAGCGTAGCTGGCAGTTC
>JARRCQ010000105.1 GCA_029982105.1 Candidatus Atribacteria bacterium
CGCTCTTCCGATCTCGATAAACTATATCACCAGGAAGACGCCCCAATCTATTTACCCCTGGAATTCGGGGCAAAACGAGTAACAAAACCCCTACCACTATGAACACCAAACCCAGAGTTAAGAAAATTTTAGCCCAGTAAGACGTTTCTCTAACCTCCTTCTTACCCCTTCGTATTTACTGAAAACACAACCACAATAATTCTGACGATACAACCCTAATTCTTTAGACCGAGCCACACTCTGGCGAAAACCATCTCGAAAATCCCGAATCAAAAATTCAATATCCAATTTTTCCCCAATTTGTTTCCCCACTTTCCAGATAGCTGGTAAATCTTGATAGGGACTAATGGTCAAAGTGGTAGTGAAAAAATTAAAACCCCTTTCTTTCCCCCATTGAGCCACTTTTTGGAGCCGCAGAAAATAACAACTGGGGCAGCGGTTTTCTGGCTGGGTAATCAAAGAAAAATATTCCAGAGGATTGTAAGGAAAGGGAACCTCAAGAACCCTGCCTTCCTTTTCCAAGTAAGAAACTAAAGTTTCGTAACGGCGGATATATTCATCAAAAGGATGGATGTTGGGATTGTAAAAAATGTTAACTACTTCCCATCCTTCCTTTTCTAAAGTTTCATTCACATAGGTGGCACAAGGAGCACAGCAGGTATGCAGCAAAACTTTATTACTCAACCTCTTTCACCTTTTGGAGATATTGCCGACCTCGAGTGGTAATCATTCTTCCTCTTTTAGTGCGGGCGATAAAACCCAATTTGAGAAGAAAAGGCTCGTAAACTTCTTCTACCGTAGCAGAATCTTCTCCCAAGATACTGGCAATATTTTCGATACCTACCGGCCCTCCTTGATAATACTTAACCAGCACTTCTAAAAACCTTCGGTCAAAATCGGTAAGCCCTACTTCATCTACTCCTAAATAGGTAAAAGCTTTCTTCGCTATCTCCTCACTTATTATTTCTTCACCAAAAAAATGGGCAAAATCTCTCACTCTCCGAAGCAGGCGATTAGCAATTCGAGGAGTGCCACGAGAACGACGGGCTATTTCTTCTGCTCCCCGGGGTTCAATCTCCACTCCTATAACCTGCGCTGCTCTCTCCACTATTTTAGAAACTTCTTCTTCCGGATAAAAATCTAGTTTTTCTACAATGCCAAAGCGATTACGCAAAGGAGAACTGAGAAGGCTCATTCTGGTTGTAGCTCCCACCAGAGTAAAAGGAGGCAATTGAATACGGATACTTCTCGCTCCCGGACCTTTTCCTACTACGAGATACAGAGCAAAGTCTTCCATAGCACCGTAAAGAATTTCCTCACAAGGAGGAGGAAGACGATGAATTTCATCGATAAAAACCACTTCTCCAACAGAAAGAGTGGTAAAAACAGAAGCTAAGTCTCCACCTCTAGTGAAAGTAGGGCCAGACAAATAGCGAAGGTTGGTTTTCATCTCATAAGCAATGATGTTAGCCAGAGTAGTCTTACCCAGGCCTGGAGGGCCAAAGAGTAGTAGATGGTCTAAGGGTTCACCTCTAGAGCGAGCAGCTTGAATGTAAACTTGAAGATTAGATTTAACTTTTTCCTGACCGATGAAATCAGCCAAGCTTTTCGGTCGAATAAGCAAGTCATCTACTGATTCTCTTTTCAAATTCCACCACCCAACTTGATTAAAGCCTCTTTAATCCAGGATTCTACGTCTGATTCTTCTTCGCTAAACTCACTCCATAACTCATCAATCACTTTCTCAATCTCTGCTGGACGGTAACCCAAGCGAGATAAAACCTCTCTGACTTCTTCTATTACTTCTCCCGAGAATCCTCGTCCTTCTACTTTCCATCCATTCTTTAAAAAACGGGGCTTTAACTCCAGAACTAACCTCCTTATAGTTTTAGAGCTAAGATTAGTGCGACTCTCTAAAATGGAAATTTCTTCGTTTAAAATCAAATTGACTAATTCTTCCCATTTTACTCGAGATAAAATCTTAAAGGCAGTGCGGTGATTAACCCCTCTGATTTCCCGAAGCTGGTCAAAAACTAATCTTTCTTTTTCATCATCAAAGCCATAAAAAATAAATTCTCCGTTTTCCTTCATAAAAGTGCGTAAAAGAAAACGTCTTTCTTCTCCAACGTTGCCGGGCAAAACAAAAGGGGTAATTTTTAAGCGAAAACCTAAGTTGTTGACTTCTACTACCCAATACTCTTCACCTATTTCCATTACGTTTCCCCTAAGATAATCTAACATTGTCTCTCCTCCCTGAGTGGAAGGCATGGCAAATCGCCACTGCCAAAGCATCAGCCACGTCGTCGGGGTTGATTTCTTTTTCTATGTTTAGAATTTGTTTTACCATATAAATAATCTGGTTTTTAGTAGCTCTACCATAACCTACTACAGATTGCTTAACCTCAAGAGGGGTATATTCATAAACTGGCACCTGATAAAGAGCGGCACATAACAAAACTACCCCCCGTGCTTCTCCCACCGCAATAGCAGTCTTAGAGTTTTTGTTAAAAAACAACTCCTCCACTGCTATTTCCCGGGGGGTTAGCTGGTCAATTATTCTCTTCAAATCTTCAAAAATTATTTTTAGTCTTACACTGGTAGGGACACTTTTGTCAGTAGCAATGAAACCATAGTCCACTACTTTCAAAGCATTACCTTGAGAACAGGACTCAATAACTCCAAATCCAGTGATAGCAGTTCCCGGATCTACCCCTAATATATAATCGCCTTTAGGCATTACCTATCCAGCGATTCTAAGACCTCATCTGCTACTTCAAAGTTAGAATAAACTTCCTGCACATCATCATGTTCTTCCAAGGCATCGATAAGGTCCAGAACTTGTTGAGCGGTTTTCCCTTCCACATTTACCATAGTTTTAGGGAGCATAGTTATTTGAGCCAGGTCATAAGATAAACCAGCGTTTTCTATAGCTTCCTTAACCTGGTCAAAGTCAGAAGGAGGAGTAATAACGTCGACAGTACTTTCCCCTTCTTTTAGATCCTCTGCTCCAGCTTCAATAGCCACAGACATTAGCTTTTCTTCATCTACTTTTTCTTTATCAAAACTAATAAATCCCTTACGTTCAAAAATCCAGGCAACTGAACCACTTTCTCCCAAAGCGCCTCCATGGCGAGAAAATATATGTCTCAACTCCGCCGTGGTTCTATTGCGGTTGTCAGTCAGAGCTTCTACCAGTATAGCTACTCCTCCTGGACCATATCCTTCGTAGGTTATTTCTTCATAGGTTACTCCTTCTAATTCTCCAGTTCCTTTCTTAATCGCTTTCTCAATATTATCTTGGGGCATATTCATTTCCTTAGCTTTTTGAATGGCAATCCGCAGACGAGCGTTATTTTCTGGATTACCTCCCCCCTGGCGAGCTGCTACAGTGATAAGACGAATTAATTTACTGAAAGCCTTACCTCGAGCTAAATCAGTTTTAGCTTTTTTGTGTTTTATTTGCGCCCATTTAGAATGTCCAGACATACTTTCAACTCCTTAAAGAAACTTTGCTTTAATTTTATCACATCTTTTCTCCATTTGCAGGAATATTCATTGTTGTGGTTAACTATAACTAAGTGAAAGATTTATTTTTTAAAAACTCCCCCAGTGCTTTATCCACTTTTTTAATATGGTTTATCAGCCAATCCACCAACAACTTGTTGGTTTGGACTACTAAGTTCAATTTTAATCCTTCATTATCAAGTTGTGTTTTTAAAAGGGAGAGGTCCTTTACAAATTGGTCGTGATAGCTCTTGTGATTAGCATATTCAGGATAGTTATTTTTTACCATAAGTCTCTCCTCAGTACCAAAGTGGTTAACTACATAATCTTCCATAAACTGAAAAGTTTCTCTTATCACTTCCTTACCTTTTCCTTGGTTACTGGCCTCTAGCAATTTATTTATCCGGTCAACTAATTCTCGATGCTGTCGGTCAATTATATCCACTCCAGTGAGTAAGCTATCATCCCATGTCAAAGCCATAAAAAACCCTCCCCTTCAGAAATTATAATTCCCTTTTATTATATAGTATCCCGCAAAATCTGTTACTATGATAATTAACTATAAAATCAATTTTGGCCTTCCATTTTCACTATCTTAAAACACTAATTTTTTTCCACTTTAACTTTTTTATAATATAATAGATTCGGTAACAAAAATTATTAAAAAGGAGGAATGACTAATGAAAAGGTATCATCGTTTAGCATTAGTTTTATCTTTAGTTCTAATTTTTCTTACTGCGGTGGGGACTCAAATAGTTTTTGCTCAAGAGGGTAAGAAATTAGTTTTTGGTAACATTGCCTTTAGCCGTAAAGATGTGTGGAACAACTATTCTATTTTAGCTTTTGAATATGCTGCCAAACAAAAAGGGGTAGAAACTATTGTTTTAGACCCGGAAGGAAATCTGGAAAAAGCAGTAGCAGCTATGGAAGACTTAATATCTAAAAAAGTAGATGGTATTTCAGTTTATACTATAACTCCAGAATTAGACGTTACTCTATATGAAATGGCTAAAGAAGCAGGAATCCCAGTTACTTTCGAGAATTCTCTTCCTGCCGACACTTCCTTAGATTACATCTCTTGCGTTGCCTGCCAGTATGATGACATTGGATATGCAGCAGGGAAGTTCATCAGCGAAACCTACCCGGGAAGCAAATTGTTTTACGTGATGGGAGCTCCGGGAATGGGCATAACTGAGCTTTATGAACAGGGCTTACACCGGGCACTGGAAGAATTTGGAACAGTAGAGTTGGTGGGAACTCAGCCTACCGACTGGGGAGCAGAACAAGCTATGAACGTAACTCAAAATGCCATCCAGTCTGGTTTAGAATTCGATGTTATTTTTGCCAACAACGAGCAGATGGCCACCGGAGTTATAAATGCCTTGAAAGACGCAGGATTGTTCGGTAAGGTAAAAATCGTTGCTACCGGAGGAGGCCCTCATGGTTTAGAAATGATTGCTAACGGAGAATTAGATGCTACGATGAGTGCTCCAGTATCTTTGCAAGGCCTAATCACTTTCAAAAACCTTTATGAATATGTAGTCAAAGGCAAAAAACCAGAGAAGTTTATCCCTTTACCCATCATTCCTATCACCAAGGAAAATCTCTCTGAAGCTATTTCTTGGGAAATTAACGACGAAAACTATGAAAGAGCCGTAGCATATATTGGCGGTATAGATGACTGAGAAGCTCTAGTGGAAAAGGCCTCTACCGGAGGCCTTTTCCACTTTGGTGCACCAATAAGTACTTTCTTAAGAAAATCTATTTCTACAGGAGAAAAGGGTATAGAAACAAACAATGAATCCTATAATCCAAACTCAAAACATTATAAAGATTTTTCCTGGAGTCACAGCTCTTTCTGGTATTTCTTTTGACCTCTACCCCGGGGAAATCCACTGTATTGTAGGAGAAAATGGAGCAGGTAAATCTACTTTTATAAAAATTTTATCCGGCTTTTTAAAACCCGACGGGGGAGAGATTCGAATTCGAGATAAAATATACCGGTTTCTCACCCCCCATACTGCCCAAGCCTTAGGAATCCAAGTTGTATACCAGGAAAATATCCTGGTTCCTCAAATGAGCGTAGCAGAAAATGTCTTTGTAGGACGAGAACTTACTTCCTCCTGGGGGATGGTAAATCACCGCCAAATGGTGGAAGAGACCCAAAAAATTATAGATTCATTAGAAATCAAACTTTCTGCTCAAGAAGCAGTAGAAAATTTAAGTGTTGCTGAACAACAATTTGTCAAAATACTGCGAGCGCTGGCTTTAGAACCTCAGGTGTTAATAATGGATGAGCCCACAGCGGTGTTCAATGTAAAAGATGCTCAAATGGTTCTGGATTTGGCTCGTAGCATCAGCAAAAGAGGCATAGGGATAATATATATATCTCACCGTTTAGAGGAGATAATAGATTTAGCCGATCGTATCACTGTATTTAAGGATGGGAAAAAGGTAGCTTGCCATAATAATCGGGAAGAAAAAATTGATATAACTACCATCACTAAAGAAATGGTAGGTAGAGAAATAAATCTGTTTTACCGACAAAAGAGAAAAACATTAGGTAAGCCCCTGTTAGAAGTAAAAGACCTCTGTTTGAGCGAAAATTCTCCTTTTATTTCTTTCTCTCTTCACGAGGGAGAGATATTAGGGGTGGCTGGGTTAGTGGGCTCAGGAAGAACAGAAATTATGAAAGCTTTATTTGGGGCAGGTAAAAAGTATTCTGGGGAAATATTTTACCGAGGAGAAAAAATAAATATCAATT
>JARRCQ010000106.1 GCA_029982105.1 Candidatus Atribacteria bacterium
TGCCGATTATAGCTTTGATCATATCCAGATACCTGCCTCCTTAACTGTGGAAGATATCAAAAAGGTAGAACCAGTAAAGAGAAAAGAAAACTTAATCCTCTATGGACCAGTAGGAACTGGTAAAACTCATCTGGCTACCGCTATAGGAGTGGAAGCTTGTAATCAAGGTCAAAGAGTAAAGTTCTTTCGTACTGCTTCTTTAGTAAATCAACTCATAGATGCTCAAACCAATGGAGAGATGAGGAAGTTCATGAACCAGATAGAGAAGTGTGACCTTTTAATTGGTGATGAGTGGGGTTATGTACCCTTAGAGAAAGGAGGTGTTCAGCTACTTTTTCAGGTGGTATCGGAATGCTATGAAAGACGCAGTATTATCATTACTACTAACCTGGAATTCAGTAAGTGGAATGGAATATTTTATGATGAGAAAATGACCGCTGCCATCATTGACCGTTTAATTCATCACAGTCATTTACTGGCCTTTAATGGTCCAAGTTACCGGTTATCTCATTCTACTATGAACTGTTAATTCTGGAATTAAGGGTGCTGCAACAATTAACTTCCGGAATGCTGCAAATTCCTCTTGCCAAACACACCGAAAGAGAATACAAAGACTTATGAGGCTTATGGGAATAGAGGCTCTATATCCTAAAAAGAAGTTGAGCACTGCCTCTCTGGAAGATAAGAAATATCCCTACCTATTAAAGGATTTAGCCATTATAGAACCAGACGAGGTCTGGAGTGCCGATATAACCTATATCAGAATGAATAAAGGCTTTCTGTATCTCGTAGCTATAATAAACTGGTATAGCAGGTATGTATTAGCCTGGGAGTTATCTAATACTCTGGATACAGATTTCTGTCTTCGGGCACTGGATAAGGCATTACTGATTTCTCATCCCCAGATTTTTAATAGTGATCAAGGCTCACAGTTTACGAGTGGTGATTTTACTGAGAAGCTGGAGAAAACAGGAATTCAAATCTCAAGAGATGGAGTTACTGCCAAAGTCAAGAAATGTATCAGGCTTTAAACTATAGAGATAGGCCATTCTGGCAAAAAATCCGTGTTACCCGAAAAGGGGAGTCCTTAAAAAGAAAAACCTGCTATAAGGCTAAATTCTGGCACTTATAGCGCAAGTTGGGATAAAGCCTGTGGTATTATCCAAAATCCTATATAAAGGTCAGGGTTTCAACGAAATATATACCCCTGTGTAGTCACGTTATTTTTTTATGTCCTTATCTTCCCTTTCTCTCATAAACTGCAGTAACCCACGAGGAATCAATTTTTACTTCCTCCTCTTCTAAGCCCAGTGCTTTAGCTTTTTCTCGAATGAGGGTAAGGTCTTTTTCTTCTCCTCCCGAGAGAACTAAAATACCTCCTTCGTGGAGTAGGTTTTCCATAGTTTCCAAATGACCAAGATGGAAATTAGTTCCAATATTACATACTATAAAGTCAAAGTTCTCTTTTATTTCCTCTATTTCTTTTTCTCGAAACTCTATTGTAGAAAAATCTATTCCATTCAAAGATAAATTGCGCCTTAACTCTTCCCCGGCATGAGGGTCAATGTCTAAGGCGACAATCCTTCTCCCTCCCAGTTTTGCTGCTAAAATGGAAAGAATACCCGAGCCACTCCCTACATCTAAGAAACTCTGCCCTCTCTTAAAATATTTATCGATCATATACAAACACCAGTAAGTAGTAGGATGCTGACCAGTACCAAAAGCATAGGCAGGGTAAATTACGAGCTCTATCGCTGCATCCAGTGATTTTTCCCAGGGAGGTTTAACTACTATTCTTTCTCCTACCCAGACAGGTTTGAAGCTCTCTCGCCATTTATAAGCCCATTCCCCTTCTTCTTCCTCTTCTTCCCTTTTTCCTATCTCCGCAGGAAGGGCAAGAGGACTTTCTGAGTAAACCACTATTTCGCCAGGTGATAATTCCCATATTCCGGTTATATTCTGTCCTTGTAATTGGAGCAAAAGCTCTTCCTTCTTTTCCTCTTCTATGATTATAGTGGTTTTATACCATTTCCTCATTATTATTTTTCCTCTCTCCTACCACTAAAAGACCTGAAGCTACTTTGGCTCCCACTCCCAACACTTCAAATAAAGCATCATACTCTCGAGAGAGCTCCAGAAACTCCTTATACAAAGAAGGACTATTTACTATTTTTTTTAAAGTGCGGCGAGGCAAAAGCCGAGCCAGAGTCCCTGAGGCTACCACTCGCAAAGGTCTAAAACCTTCTTCTATCAAATCATCTATGATTTCAGAAGGAGTAAAAGCATGTAGGGGCGGAAAAACAAAGCGATAAAGAAGAGGAACTTTTTTCTCTAAATTTTCCCAGAAAGAAGGGTGGTCCCAGTTCCCTTCCCGGAAAAAGCGCCGAGAAATCTCTAAATTATTTCTAAAACGTAATTCTTCCTCCACCGCTACAGGAATTTGCCCCCAGCGATTTACCACCGAAACAATTAGTTTATCCTTAGTTACCCTTCCTAACTCCCGAAGAGCTTTCTTCTCCTCTGGATAAGCGTAAGAAATCGGAGCATCTAAAGAAATAACCAGATCAAAAGCATAGTCCGGGAAACGGGATAAGTCTTGCACCTTCCCTATCTCAAATTCTATAGAAGAAATACCCCTTTCCCTTGCTATTTTTGCCGCCTCTTTCACCATTCGAGGAGAAAGGTCAAAGTGAGTAACTTGACACCCTCTTTCTGCTAAAGGAATAGAATAGCGGCCAAATCCTCCTCCGGCATCTAAAACTTTCAATCCTGGCCGCAAAAACGGTTCTATTTCTAACCATACCAGATCGGTATGGATTCTTTTTTCCCAGTTTTTATCTCGCTTTTTTTCTTTTTTCACTCCCCCATTCCAAAAAAGAAGATGGGACATTTCTCTTCCCACTAATCTATCACCTTTTCTTCTATCTCCTTCTTTAGGTTTTTCAATAGTTCATTCAAAGTGATGGAACCCAGGTCTCCCTTTCTCCGTTTTCTAATACTCAATGCTCGATTCTCCACTTCTCTATCTCCCACGATAGCGAGGTAAGGTGTTTTTTCCACTTCTGCTTTCCTAATCTTAGCTCCCAAGGTGGCATTTTCATCATTAATTTCTACCCTTATTCCTTCAGCGAAAAGAAGGTCTTTAATTTCCCGGGCATAATCAAAGTGCCTTTCAGCAATGGGTAAAACCACCACTTGCACCGGTGCTAACCATAGGGGAAAAGCTCCAGCAAATTGCTCAATTAAAATACCTAAAAATCTTTCAATACTTCCTAAAACCGTTCGATGAAGCATAACTGGCCGGTGGCGGTTTCCATCTTCTCCTATGTAATAAAGGTCAAATTTTTCAGGCATGGCAAAGTCTAATTGAATAGTTCCACACTGCCATCTTCTCCCCAGGCAATCACGGAGATGAAAATCAATTTTTGGTCCGTAAAAAGCTCCCTCTCCGGGGTTAATTCGATAGTTAACCTCCAGCTCTCCTAAAGCTTCTTCTAATGACTTCGTAGCCAGATTCCACATTTCATCAGAACCCATAGAATTATCGGGACGAGTGCTCAATTCTACTTCGTAACTAAAGCCAAATAAACGGTAAAAATAATCAGCAAGGTCAATAACCCCTATAATTTCCTGTTTTATCTGGTGAGGTTCCATAAAGATATGAGCATCGTCTTGGGTGAAACAACGGACCCTCATTAATCCATGTAAAACCCCAGAAAGCTCATGACGATGAACCAAGCCTAATTCTGCCCACCGAAGAGGTAATTCTCGATAGCTATGAAGTTGGCTCTTAAAAACCAAAATTCCACCTGGGCAATTCATAGGTTTTATGGCAAAGTCTCGATTATCGATTTTAGTAAAATACATATTATCTCGATAATGATCCCAATGCCCGGATTGTTCCCAGAGAGCCCGGTCTAAAATCATAGGGGTTTTAACTTCTTGATATCCTCGTTTCAGGTGTTCCTTACGCCATAAATCCAAAAGAGCATTAATAACCACCATTCCTTTGGGATGAAAGAAAGGAAAGCCCGGTCCTTCTTCATGTAAGCTAAACAAGTCCAGCTCTTTACCTAAGCGGCGATGGTCTCTCTTTTTGGCTTCCTCTCTTCGCTCTAAAAATTCCTGTAATTTCTCCTCCGAATCAAAAGAAATTCCATATATCCGCTGCAGCATGGGATTGTCTTCTTTTCCTCGCCAGTATGCTCCCGAAACACTCAAAAGTTTAAAAGCCTTTATATAGCCGGTAGAAGGAACATGAGGACCTCGGCAGAGGTCTAAGAACTCTCCTTGCTCATAAATACTCACCGTATCTTCTTCTATATCTTTTAAAATTTCCAGCTTGTAAGTCTCTCCTCTTGCAGCGAATATCTTCTGTGCTTCTTCTCGAGAAATTTCTCTCCTCCGAAAAGGAAGATCTGCTTGAATGATTTTTCTCATTTCCTCTTCTATCTTTTCTAAATCTTCATCGGTCAAGGGCCGAGGTAGGTCAAAATCATAGTAAAAGCCTTCTTCAATGGCTGGACCAATGGCTAATTTAGCCTCGGGAAATAATCTTTTAACTGCTTGGGCCATAATATGAGAAGTACTGTGCCAGTATATCTCTCTACCTTTTTCATCTTCAAAAGAGAGATATTCTTTTACTTTCTCTTCTTTTCCTACATCTATTAGACGCCCATCTTCGCTAACCGCAGCAATAGCCTCTTTGGATTTTACATTCATAATTTTTCCTCCTTAGAAAATACATATTAACCAATAGAGACAATATAGTATAAGAGTAAACAAACAACTACTCAAAGAGTGTTACTTTTCCTTGTCTATTCTCCTTGCCTCACTCTGGATTCTTTAGCCAAATCAACCACTTTCAGGTACGGTGGCTAACTTTAATATATTATCACATTGGTGATAAATCGGGGATATATCTTTAAGAAACAACAAAGGGCGAGAACTTTAGGATGGATTTCCGCTCCTTAAAGTTTTGAGCTTCTAATCCTTCAAGCATAAGCTCTTTTATATCCTCCGGCTTAATCACTCAGAACCGATGGTAATCATAATAAATTCCCCTATTGACTAAGTCTGCTTCATTATTTATAATCATTGTGCCACTTACGAGCGGGAATAGCTCAGATGGTAGAGCGCCAGCCTTCCAAGCTGGGTGTCGCGGGTTCGAGTCCCGTTTCCCGCTCCATTTTTATATATACGCTAAAAGTGATTTACAGCACAAGATTAAAAGAACAACAAGGAAAACGCCCCTTAAAATACAAAAAAGCTAACCTCATTCGCTCTTCTCTCCCTGAGAAGGAGCTATGGGCAAGGTAAAGATAAAAGTAGTTCCCTGGTGGAGCTGGCTTTCTACCTTTATTGTGCCACCATGGTTTTCTATGATTTGTTTGGCAATAGCTAACCCCAAACCTGTTCCTCCTTTTTCTCGAGAGCGAGATTTTTCTACCCGGTAAAATCGCTCAAAAAGATGAGGAATATCTTTTTCTGGTATTCCCTCCCCTTGATCTTTTATAGAAACAGCTACTGTCTTCCCTTCTTGCCAGGCTTTTATTTCTATAATGCTCTCAGGAGGAGAGAAAATTAAAGCATTACTTAATAAATTTATCAACACCTGTTCAATTCTATCCATATTTCCCCACACCAAGGGGAGCGGGGAAGAAAAGTCTTTCTTTATCTGGATTTTTTTATCCTCTATTTGAGGCATCAGTTTAAGTAACACTTGGTCTATAAGGGGAAAGAGAGATAGAGGATTAACTTCCCATTCTATTTTCTTCGATTCCATAAGAGAGAGATCTAAAAGGTCATGGATAAGCCGAGAAAGACGTAGCGTTTCTCGGTGAATAACGTCTAAATATCTCTTCCTTAGCTCTTCATCACTAATTACCCCATCCATCATAGCTTCTACAAATCCCTGAATAGAGGTGAGAGGAGTGCGCAGTTCATGAGAAACGTTAGCCAAAAAATCACGGCGCAATTCTTCTAATTGACGAAGTTCGGTGATATCTTGAAAAACCCCTACCGCCCCATATACTTTCTCTCCCTCTTTAAGAGGAGTTAGATGAAGAACGAGGTGGTCTCCGTTTTCTATTTGAAATTCTTGAGCCTCTTCTTTTCCCTCTTTTAGCGCTCGGGAGAAAATCTCTTGTATCTGAGGTTGAGGAAATAACTGAGAAATATGAAGACCTAAAGGAGCTTTCCCTTTCCATTGCAGTTTTTTAAGCAAAGCTGGATTAATAGAGGCCTGGGGTAGAGGAACCAT
>JARRCQ010000107.1 GCA_029982105.1 Candidatus Atribacteria bacterium
AAAGAAAACGGAAAAAGGACAAAGTGCTGAAAAAGAGTTCTATAGGTATTTTTATCTTTCCAGAAAGAACGGAGAGGTACTCCTTGACTTAGGGAAATCACTTCTCCTACCAAAAAAGCGTTGGAAAGAAAAAAAACCAATATGGAGATTGCCACCGCTCCACAAAAAGGCCAGCTCTGCCAGGAAAAATCATATCCTCCCAACATTTGAAAAACCTTACCAGATAAAAAAGTAGAGAGAGCATACTGAGAACCATTAAAAAGAGAGACATAATAAGGAGGCTTGATGGTAGCAAAAAACATACAAATAAAAGCTACTCCGGCAGCAAAATCAGGAGAAAACAAAAGCAAAGCAGCATAAACTAAAGCAAAGCTAATGGAAACCGCTACTCCCCCTTGTAAATAAACAGGCATCAATTCTAAAAAAAGAGCCAGGAGAGAAAAAAGAACAAAAGAAAACAAAGCAGAAGGAGAAAAATCTAAACTAAGAAAGGATGTTACTAGAAGCACTATCCCTATTCCAGTTACTACAGAAAGATATAAAGAAAACTTCCAGTTTCTTCTTTTCTGTTCCACTTTGCTTGAGGGTGGGTCACCCCTCTTGTTATCTAACTGCTTTTAAGGCCGCCAGCTAAAAGCAGCCCCACTCGCTAAAACAAAAGCTACTAATCCTAAAAGGATGCTAACCAGTTTGGCCATGGAGAAAACCCTCCTTTGCTTCTGGTCTCGCCTCCTTTCGCTAATAAGAGACGGAGTCCTCCGCTTCGCTATTTATTAGCAAGAGATGACCCACCCTCTTCTCCTTCCTGAGGTATATAGAAAATCAGTTTTCTGTTCACCGCATCTAAAGTAGCTCGAGCTACTGCCTGATAGGTATCTTCTTTTACTAAAGTTGCTCCCACCAGTGTTTCTTCTCTTTGGGGAATGTTACAATCCACAAAAGATAGGGCTACTTCCAAGTCTCCCAGACGTTGAATTAAAACCCCTCGAGGGGCAAATACTACATTGCCCATTCTTTGATTCAGACATTGTAAAGTAGCCTGAACCACTAAAGAGTAGCAATTGCGAGAGATAAAAGCACCTCCCGTCGCCATACCCCGGTAGAGTTTATCAGCTAACTTTATTTCTACTTCTACCTGGAAAGTCTGGGGGTTTTTCTTCCAACTCAATCCCCACAGCACAGGCCGCAATCCACTCTCTTTTTTTTCCTCTTCTACATCGAAAGCCACAATGCTAATTTTCTTATGGTCAACTACCAAGTTAAAGCGAGCTTGAAGTAATGTTTCTATATCCCGAGCTAAAAGTTTAGGAGATTTAGAAGGTTTAGAGAGAACATGTATTTCTCTAATCTCTTCTTCTCCTACTACTTTTGCATTTATTATTCCTTCAAGGCTGCCAATAGCTTCTTCTATTACTCTCCAATCCCCTACCTTAATCACCCCTTTGTCTCAATAAATGGGATCAATTAAACCGTAATTACCATCTTCTCTTTTATAAACTACCTGGACTTTATCTTTGTCTAAATCCTTAAAAATGAAGAAAGTATGCCCTAAAAGTTCCATTTGTAAAATAGCATCTTCTATGCTCATAGGACGAAGCACAAACTCTTTAACTCTGGCTACTTTATCCACTGGAGGTAATGCTGGTTCTTTTTCTCCCTCTTCTTCAAATTCCACTACCACCTCTTTGCGCAATACTCCTCTCTTTCCCAACCGTTCTTTATACCGTTTTACCTGTCGCTCTAATTTATCCATAACCTCATCCAGAGCTGAACGCCAATCAGAACCCACTGCTTCTCCCCGGATTACTATACCACTGGCAGTGAGAGTAGATTCTACTTTAATCCTTCCCCGCTCCAGAGTAAAATTGACTGTAGCATCCATAAGTCGGTCGAAAAAACGCTCCAGCTTGGAAAGTTTTTTAGCTACACAATTTTTCATAGCTTCACTAATTTCTACGTTCTTTCCTCGCACTACTACATTCATCGTCTGCCGCCTCCTAACTTTTTATTCGTTGGAGCACAATATTTTTCTCCAGTTCTTTAGCTTGTCTCTCATCAAAAATCCCCCCTCCAGGACAAAAAGTATTAGCTAAACCACAACTCACTGCCGCAGAGAGAGATTCTTTTATACTCTTTTTTTTCTCTAAATATTCTACCATAACTCCTACCAAAGTATCACCCGAACCAATAGAATAACCTCCTCCTTCTACCTCTTTCTTCATTCTCGCTTCCCATATTTCTCCTCGATAGGCAGCTACTACTCCTTTTTTCCCATCGGATAAAACTACCAATTCTACACCCTGGTTTTGAAAAATTTTTACTGCTTTTATTTTATCTTCCCAGGAAGAAATAGAAAAACCCAAAACTTCTTCGGCTTCCCTGGCGTTGGGCTTTATCATAAAAGGGGCAGCAGGTAGCGCTCGACGCAAAGGTTCTCCTGAGGTATCTAAAATCGAAAAGGCCTCTCTTTTCTTAGCCAGTCTAATTAAGAGAGCATAAAAATCCAATCTTACTCCTCGAGGTAAAGACCCGGAAAGCACCAAATAATCTCCTTTGTGGAGATTGTTTTCTAAAAAATGAAAAGAGGCCAAAACAGCAGAAATAGAAACTAAAGCCCCCGGCTCATTAATTACCGTGTGCCTTCCAGCATTTTCTTCGTGGATGACAGTGGTCACCCTCGTTTCACCCGAGGGCCAGCTAGTGAGCAAAAAACCCTCTTTTTCTAAGCTGGTTATAATCTTCTTCCCGGTACTCCCTCCCTCAAAAAGAAGAAGATGAGGATTCCCTCCTTTACGCTTGATCGCTCGAGCTACGTTAATTCCTTTTCCTCCTACAGTCTCCACCACTTGCAAAGCTCGATTTACGTCGTTCAAGCTAAGTTCTTTCATAATAAGCAAGCGATCCAGAGCCGGGTTAGCGCAAAGGACAAAAATCATAGAGGATGCTCCTTTAAGAAAATCTCTACCTCCTCATTAGTAGGTAAAGCCGGAATAGCTCCTTTTTTGGTAGTGGTCAGCGCTCCTACAGCGTTGGCACGGCGAGCAGCATAAGCGATAGCATCTTCGGGGATTTCCTTTCTCTCTCTTAAATCATCCCAAAACATATAAAGAGAGCTCAATAAACCAGCTACAAAACCATCACCAGCACCGGTAGTATCTACAGTAGCAACCGAAAATCCCGCTGCCTCTAATCTCCGCTCTCTCTGCACGATTAAACAGCCCTTTTTCCCCAAAGTAACAGCTACAAGGGCTAAAGAAAAGTTTTGGGAGATAAATTCCAGCGCTTTTTCCAAATCTGAGGTTCCAGCCAAAAATCGTGCTTCTTCTTCGTTAATTTTTAAAATATCTACCGATTTCAGAGCCTGGCGCATTCGAAAACGAGCTTCTTCTAAATCTTTCCACAGAGCCGGACGAAGGTTGGGGTCAAAAGATAAAAGATAACCGTATTTTTTAGCTAAGGAAATAGCTCGTAAAGTTGCACTATAAGCTGGTTCATGAGTCATAGTGATAGAGCCAAAATGAAAAACCCCCTTCCCGAGAAAACACTCTTCTCCTATTTCTCTCTGGTCTAAGAGCATATCTGCCCCTGGATCCCGGTAAAAGACAAAGTCTCTTTCTCCTTCCCGAGTAAGAGACACAAAAGCCAGAGTAGTCTTGGCTTTTTCGGTAGAGAAGAGAAAACGGGTATTGACTCCATTTTTTTCTAAAACCTCCCTTAAAAACTCTCCAAAAGCGTCTTTTCCCACTTTGCCGATAAAATAGGTATCTACTCCCAACTTAGCTAAACCCACCGCTACATTGGCCGGCGCACCACCAGGAGCTTTCTCAAAGCCAGGAGCATCTTTTAAAGTAACTCCGCTCACTGTAGAAACAAAGTCAATTAACAACTCCCCCAAGCAAACCGCTTTCCTATCCACTTTTCTTCCTCCCTATAGCTCCTGCAGTCGGGGATAAAAACTGCGCAAAGCAGGATACAGATCCCGATATAGACGATAAGCTCGGTTATAATAATCCACTAATTCCGGAGAAGGAAGCACTTGCTCAGTCACTTTTACGGCTTTCTCTGACGCTTCTTCTACCGAAGAAAAAACTCCTCTTCCCACCGCTCCCAAAAGAGCAGCACCGAAAGCTGGGCCTTCATCAATTTTTACTCCCAAAAGAGGAACTCCATAAATAGAAGCCTGAATTTTTCTCCATAAAGCGCTGCGTGCTCCCCCACCAATAGCTCTAACTTCCTGAATGGGGATATTCATCTCTCTCATAATTTCAAAAGAATCACGCATACCAAAAGTAACCCCTTCCATCACTGCTCTCACCATCTCGTTTTTGCGATGTTTTAAGGTAAGTCCAAAAAATACTCCCCGAGCATAAGGGTCAGCGTGAGGAGTACGTTCTCCAGTAAGATAAGGAAGGAAAATTAATCCCTCCGCCCCGGGAAGAGCTTTTTCTGCCTCAGCAGTTAACAGGTCATAGCTATCTTTTTCTAAAAGCGATGCCAGGTTTTTTTCTTCCAAACCCAATCTATCTCTGAACCAACGCATTGACCCACCAGCAGAAAGCATCACTCCCATCACATGCCATTTACCAGGAACCGCATGACAAAAAGTATGAACTCTTCCTTTTTTATCCACTTTTACTTCATCGCTGAAAGCAAAGACTACTCCTGAAGTTCCTAAGCTCGCCGAGACCAGCCCCGGCTTCACAATACCTGTACCTATCGCTCCAGCAGCATTATCTCCTCCTCCTGCCACTACTAACACTTTATCTCCCATTCCCCACATCTCCGCCACTTCTTTTTTCAAATATCCGGTAACCTCCGGAGATTCAAAAGAAGGGGGAAACCAGGAAGGAGGAAAATCTAAAAGAGATATTATCTCTTCTGACCACTTGCGACGAGGCACATCAAAAAGAGAAGTTCCCGAAGCATCAGAAACGTCGGTAGCAAAATCTCCAGTTAACAGGAAGCGAATATAGTCTTTGGGAAGAAGAACTTTGGCCACTTTTTCGTATAAGTGCGGCTCGTTATTTTTTAACCACAAAATCTTGGGAGCAGTAAACCCGGGAAGAACAGGGTTACAGTTAATGCTCATCAGTTTTTCTTCCCCCACTATCTGGGTAATTTCCTCACATTCTCGGGCGGTACGTTGGTCACACCACAGAATCGCCGGACGTAAAACTTCTCCTTTTTCATCCAGAAATACCGAACCGTGCATTTGCCCAGTAAGGCCTACTCCTTTTACTAAATGAGGGTCAATTGTAGCTATTTGGAGAGCTTTTTTCACCGCCTGGACTGTCCCCCGCCACCAATCGGCCGGGTCTTGCTCTGCCCAGTTAGGATAAGGAGTATAGAGGGGATATTCTTCCACCGCTTTGGATACCAGCTCCCCTTCTTCGCTTACCAGAACCACTTTGCACCCCGTGGTTCCCACGTCGATTCCCAAAAAGTATTCCATCCTCATCCCTCCTCAAATAATAAGAGTAAAAGGCTCCTCAAGAAGATTCTTTAAAAATTGCATAAATTGAGCAGCTAAAGCTCCATCAATTAAGCGATGGTCACAAGAGAGATTCAGTTCCCACAAGTAAGCAGGGACTATTTCCTCTCCATTGAAAAAAGGTTTTTTACGGATTGCCCCACAAGCTAAAATAGCTGTCTCGGGAGGATTAATAATGGCCGTGAAAGAATCTACTCCCCACATTCCTAAGTTAGAAACAGTGAATACTCCTCCCGAAATTTCCTCCGGAGTTAATTGATTAGATTTTGCTTTTTGTGCTAAAGTATTGATTTCTTTAGTAATCTGAGATATCCCCTTTTGGTTAGCTTTTTTCACCACCGGAACAATCAATCCTTCCTCCAGCGCTACTGCCACTCCGACATTCACTTCCGGACTTATCTCTATTTCTTCTCCCACCAAATGAGCGCGGAAGAGAGGAAATTTCTCCAATGCTTTGGCTACCATTTTTACCAAAATATCAGTGTAGGAGACTCGCAAACCCGTTTCTTTTTCTACCAAAGGAAGAATTTTTTCTCTCATTTTCACTAATTCTTCGGCATAAATTTCCTGATGAAGGAAGAAATGAGGAGTACTTTGATAGCTCTCAGTTAAACGCTGAGCTATGATTTTCCTCATTCGAGATAAGGGTAGGCGCTCTTTTTCTACTGGAGCTTTTACTTCTTCTATT
>JARRCQ010000108.1 GCA_029982105.1 Candidatus Atribacteria bacterium
GAGATCGCCGCGGTCGGCCTCTGGCCTCCCTCGCGATGACGTAGAGTAAGGATTGCTTCAGAGCTTCCTCCTTGCCAAGGCAGGAGAGGGTGAGATCGCCCTTGACAGTTAGTTTTACGCTAGATTTTGGGGCTAACTATATTATGTATTAGGTAAGGCTAAACGATGACTATCGATTACAATGGGTTTTGAGGTTAACTATAATAAGGAAAATGCCCACTCTGATCTTCGTAAACTAGTGCTGGAGGAAGGGGTGAAGCTATCTAATAGAAGGAGAGGGATATATTACTTTTACCCCGCTTAATCGTCAAATTCACCAAAAAGCAGGAGAAAGTAGCCCTAAATTTTTATATTAACCATAAATACATAGAATAAATCTGCCATTTTTCGGTTTAAATTATAATTCCTCAAAAAAGGAGTGGTAATTATGAAAAAAGTTATGCTTTATGCCTTAAGCACCTGTCCCTTTTGCAAAATGACCAAAAAATACTTTGAAAATCACAACATTCCTTATGATTTTGTAGATGTAGACCTTTTAGAACCCGACGAGAGAGAAAAAACCGTATCTAAAGTGCAAGAAATATCGGGGAGAAGAGCATTCCCGGTAATAGTTATAGGAGATAAGGTAATCGTGGGGTATGACGAGCTAAGTATTAGGGAGGCTCTCAAAGAATGAACCAGGTAGAACAAGTATTATGCCCGGTATGTCAAGTAAACTTTATTCTCCGAGAAGAAAAAGAAATAGGGAAAAAAATAGTTTGTCCAGTGTGCGGTGCAGTTTTAGTTTTAGAAAAAGACAACGATAACTGGATAGCTAAGAGACCTAAAGACCTAACCCCGGAAGAGGAAATAAGAGCGAGAATGGAAAACTTTGCTCGACTGCGCGGTTATAAATTTAACGAGCTTAAAGAGCCTTTAGTAGAGGGGCTACTAAAAAAATATGAACGCTATGGAGATTTTTACTGCCCGTGCAAAATAGATAATATTCCCGAAAATGTATGCCCATGCCTCGAGACCAGACAGGGTAGTGTAGAGCGCAATGGGCGATGCCATTGCGGACTGTTCTGGAAATAGGGGGAATACCCCCTATTTCCTTCCCACCACTAAATATAATTCTTGATCATCAATCACCTGGATTATCTCCAAACCTTGTTTCTTTAGTTCCTGAGCCAGTTCTTCCCCGGGAGGAAGCAGAAAAGCTCGAGGAGCTCCGTCTCCACGGTGTCGTTGGTTAATGGTCTCCCGGCTTTCAGAATGAGCAATAGCCAGCTCTCCTCTTTCTTTTAAGTGAAAAATTAAATTGCGGAGAGCTAAATCCTCATCCCCAAAATGAGGAAAAGAAGAATAAACAATAATCAGGTCATACCTATGGTTAAAGCTATATCTTTCTGCGCTTCCTTGATGATATTCAATCCCTTCTTCTCCAAACTTTTCTCGCGCTACTCTTAACATTTCTTCAGCTATGTCTAACTCCACAATTAAGCCGGAAGGTCCTATTCTTTCTCGCAAAAAAGGAATTAATACCCCTGTTCCTGAGCCTACGTCAAGAACGGTAGAAGAAGGAGGAATAGTAAGAAAAGACAAAAGATAGCGAATTTTATCCGGAGAAGAAAAAGAACGCTCATCCCATTCCTCAGCTAAATGGTTAAAGGCTTCCCGTATTTGTCGCTCTTCGCTGCTCAAAGTTTTCCACTCCTTTCACTATCAAGGGAATTAAAACCATCTGAATAGCTATCCCCGGAAGGGAAATCACAAACAAGGTGTTTAACACTGAGATAAAGGAGAACGGTTTACCCAGAACCAAAGTAATTAAAATCCAGTTACCCAAGATAGAGATTAATCTTCCTCCTAAAAGAGAAACCAGCAAAGAAGGAAAAATACCCCACTGCTTTTTATGATATAAAAAGAAGATCAAAGCTCCATATCCTCCCAGCTCCCCCATCATAACTAAAAAGTTAGGGAAAGGAGGCATACCAGTAAGGGAAAAATTGAGAGGAGGGAGGATAAGACCTAACAAAAAAGCAGCTCCTCCTGAAGAGAGGAAGAAGCCTCCTAAAAGAGGAGATAAATGAATAGGCAAGAAAACCGCTCCAGGAATACCAGAAAGATGAAAAAGAGAAGGCAAAACCACTCCTGCGGCAATTAATAGAGAAACTTTAGTCATTTCCTGAGCCTTCATTTATTTAAACCGCTCCTCTAAAGATAAACATATAATGTAACATAAATATATCTCTAAGTAGTCTTGCACTCTTTTTTATAATTTCTTACCTCCCTTTGCCATCCCATTTCTTTTACACGCTATTGACAGAGAAATCCCAACATCCTCCACCTTAAAACACTATTTGCACTTTCAGATGGTCTTTATTGTTCAAGACATCATCCATAGCTTTACCAAAATCAGCCAGAGGATAAGTAGCAGAAATCAAGTCTTTTACTTTTACTTTGCCACTTTCTAAAAGATTTAGAGCATACTGCATAGTATTTTTAACAGCAAAAGAACCAATAAGATGTAAATCTCTCTGGAAAACCTCATAAGGGTTAATAGTTATAGTAGAATTTTGAGGAGCGACTCCAAAGATTAAAAAAGTGCCATCGGACTCTACAAACTCCAGTTCTTTTTCCATAACCTGAGGGATTCCTGTAGCATCTACCACTATTTCAAATCCCCAAGGAGCGATCTCTTTTAATCTTTTTCCTTCTCTACCATCAGCTAAAATTACTTCCTGAGCTCCTAATTCTTTAGCTAAGTTTAATTTCTTCTCGCTTACATCCACTACCGCTATTTGAGAAGCTCCACTTACTTTAAACAGAGATAAGAGTAAAAGCCCAATAGCTCCCGCTCCAAAGATAAGCACTTTTTCTCCCGGCTGAATATTACTTCTTCTTACTCCATATACCACACAGGAAAGAGGTTCAACCAGTGCTCCTTCTGAAAAACTGAGATGAGAAGGAAGGCGAAAAACGCATTTTTCCGGAACAGCCACCAATTCAGCAAAAGCACCATTCCTGGTTACTCCCACTGCTTGCAGGTTGAGACAATGATTGTTTTTGTTGATTTTACAAAAATAACAACGATCACAAAAAATATTAGGATCAGCAGTAACCCGGTCTCCGGATTTGAATTGAGTAACTTCGCTTCCCACTTTCACCACTTCTCCAGAAAACTCATGCCCTGCTACTATGGGAAAATCGGAAAAGTATTCAGCACGAAAAATATGGACATCCGTCCCGCAAATTCCTGCTGCCTTTACCCGCACTAGAACTTCATCTGGATTAAGTCGAGGTTCTTCAATCTCCCGTATTGCCCACTGTTCTTTTTTCTCGAATACACAAGCTAACATCTTCCTCACCTCTTGTCAGGATAGAAACTATAGGTAACACTGCTAAAGGAATAAGCATAGCTAAAGAACCCCCCAAAGGCGCCATCGAGGAGTTAAAGCCATAACGCCAAGAAAAGCCCAAAGAAACCGCCAAACCTGCAAACATACTAGAAATAGCTCCCCACCGATTAGCACCCTTCCAGTATAAACCATAGAGGTAAGGGGCTAAGAAACTTCCTGCTACTGCTCCCCAAGAAATGGACATTAAGTTTACGATAAAAGTAACCCGGTAAAAAGCAATTAAAAGAGAGAAAAAAATAAACACTCCACACAAAATCCGCATCAAGAGTAAGGATTTGTCTCGGAAACGAGCTGGCAATAAATCAATGGTAATAGCAGAAGAAGAAACCAAAACCAAAGAAGAAAGAGTAGACATAGAAGCAGAAAATACCAAAAGAAGAAAAATTAAAGAAAAAAGAGGAGGCATAACCTGAGAAATTAAATGAGGCATTAAAAGCTCCGGGTTAGGCTCTCCGTTAATCTGGGGGAGCTGGTCGAAAAATAGATGAGTCAGTGAACCAGATAAATAGGCACTAAAACTACAAACCAAAGCAAACACAGTAGCCAATATGGTAGCAGTGTAAACTATTTTTTCATTTTTCAAGGCGTAAAATTTCTGCACCATCTGGGGTAAACCCCAAGGGCCTAAACTAGTCAGAACTACCAAACCAAAGAGAGACCAAAACCCTGGAGGACCAACTACTCCCACTAATTGCGGGTTTACCTCCCTTAAACGAACTGCAATTTGACTCCATCCTCCCACTTCCGGACGACCCACAAGATAAACCACCAGAAAAATCGCTCCTCCCAACATTATACTCCCCTGAAAGAAATCAGTTATACTTACAGCAAGATACCCTCCCATCACTAAATAAACTCCAGTTAACCCTGCTATCAACAAGAGAGCATAAACATAAGGAATCCCCATCACCACATCAAAAAGATAACTCAAACCCATATAAACCGAAGCAGAATAAGGAACTAAAAATACAAAAATTAAAAGAGCAGAAAAAGCCTTCAAAAAATTACTGCCATAGCGAACTTGCAAAAACTCAGGCATAGTCATAACTTTCATTTCTTCAGTAACTAACCGGGTGCGCCGAGCTAAAACCAACCAGGCTAAAAGAGAACCTATCAAAGTATTTCCTACCACAATCCATAAACTGGAAAGGCCAAATCCCCAACCAATATTTCCTGCATATCCAATAAAAAGAACAGCACTAAAGTAACTTGAGCCATAAGCAAAAGCAGAAACCCAGGGACCTAAGCTACGGTTAGCTAAAAAGAAATCTCCTATTGTCTTAGTCTTTTTCATACTGAAGTAGCCTATGAGTAACATACCTAATACATAAATGAGTAGAACAATTATTTTAACTTGCATTTTTAACCCTCCTACGTTTATTATTATCCTATGACTGACGAAAATTTAGGTAAAGCTTTCGCTATTTTACAAGAAATAAAGGGACAATGGCAAGATAATACGGTCAATAGTCTGGGTAATGACCCCTTTTTAGTCTTGGTGAGTTGTGTTTTGAGCCATCGCACTAAAGACCAGGTTACCAAAGAGGCTACCCAGAGACTCCGAGCGGTTGCTCCCACTCCCGAAGATATTTTAAAAATATCAGAAGAAGAATTATCCCAAATCATATATCCGGTGGGATTTTATCGCCGAAAGGCTAAAACTTTACGGAAAATAGCCGAAATCCTTATCAATCGTTATCAAGGGAAAGTTCCCGATGATTTGGAAGAATTGTTGAAACTACCGGGAGTAGGACGAAAAACCGCCAACTTAGTTTTAACTGTAAGTTTCCACAAACCTGCAATAAGCGTGGATACTCATATTCATCGGATCGTGAACCGCTGGGGATATGTAGAAACTAAAACTCCAGAAGAGACCGAAAAAGCCTTGAGAGAAAAGTTGCCTCTTCCTTACTGGCAAATTATCAATCCCCTTTTGGTCTTATTTGGACAAAATATCTGCCTTCCTCGTCAACCTCGCTGCTTTGAGTGTCCTATAGAAGCATTTTGTGAAAAAAGAGGGGTGAAAAATTGAATTACCTATGGTACACTGCCATTACAATAATAATAGCTTTTTTGCTTTTCGTATTCCTATTTTTTAGGAAAACCAAATTCCCCCGGCAAAAATTATTTTTGTATTATCTCTTGTCTTTAGTTTTACCTCTGGTAATTCCTTACCGATGGGTAGAAAAAATACTCTTTGATTACTTAGCCGGATTATCCTCCGCTCTTTTTATCTCTTTAGTTTTAATACTCATAGAATGGGCTTTGCTCCTATTTCTGTTAACGAAAGTCAATCAAGAAGCAACCGAAACTATCGAGGAAAAATTTTTTCTCTTTCTCCTTTTGGGGTTAGGTTTGGGATTGGGAAAAGCATTACGAGATACACTGCTCGTTTACTTCCATCCCCTCTTTATATTTTATGGATATAGCCAGCTTGCTAACTTTCCCTCCTTTCTTTATCTTGTGCAGAAAATCTTAGAATCCCAAATTGAAGTCGTATCCGCAGGTCTTTTGGGCTTGGTTTTCCTCTCTCCTCGAGGGTACACTATCCATCATTTAATTTCTTATTCTCTCATCTCCTTTATACCTAAAGGACTAATAAGTCTATCCCAGGTTTTAATCCAGTTTGTTCCCTCTCTTTCCTTTTTAGCCTCAGTTTATCTCATCAGTCTTCTTCCTCTTGCCTTAATCATCGGGTTTGGCCTTTTGTGGTATCTTTATCGTCGACGCCTTTACCAAATTATCCAGGAAGACGAAGCACCTCCTACAGAGGCTTCTCAAGAAGGGAGTATAAAATGAACAAGGTTTTAA
>JARRCQ010000109.1 GCA_029982105.1 Candidatus Atribacteria bacterium
TTTTTATCTTTAGGAGGAAAGTAAATTTGGAAAAAGAGTTACTATTGAAAATGGAAAATATCTCCAAAGCTTTTCCTGGTGTTCAGGCTCTCTCAGGAGTGAATCTCGAGGTTTACAAAGGAGAAGTTTTAGCCTTGGTGGGAGAAAACGGAGCAGGAAAATCTACTCTTATGAAAATCTTGACCGGGGTTATTAAAAAAGATGAAGGGAAAATTATATTCAAGGGTAAAGAAATTGAAGCAAAAAACCCTCACCATGCCCGGCAGTTAGGCATATCTATGATTTACCAGGAATTTAGTCTGGTTCCCAACCTGGATATTACTACCAACATATTTCTGGGAAATGAACCTACCAAAGGATTTGACGTCTTCGATTACGACAAAGCAAGAACTGAGACTGAAAAACTCCTAAAGATGGTGGGGTTAAAAGTGTCGCCCAATGTTTTAGTAGGAGACCTCACCGTAGCTCAGCAGCAGATAGTAGAAATAGCAAAAGCATTAGCCTCAAGTTCTCAATTAATTATTATGGATGAGCCCACCTCAGCTTTATCCAAAGAGGAGGCACAAAGGCTGTTTAACATAATGAGAAGACTAAAAGAAGAAGGGATTTCCATAATCTTTATAACGCACCGGTTAGAAGAAGTCTTCTCGGTTGCTGACAGAATAGTAGTATTGAGAGATGGTCAAAGAGTAGGAGAACTTTCTTGTGAAGAAACTAAGATAAGCGAAGTTATAAAGCTAATGGTGGGAAGAGAAGTAAGAGTGGTACCCCGAACAGAGGTAAGTGCTGACAACATTATATTAGAAGTTCGTAATCTCTCTCGTTCTACTATATTTAAAGATGCAAGTTTTTACCTTAAAAAGGGAGAGGTTTTAGGAATCGCCGGGCTTGTAGGGGCAGGAAGAACAGAAATTATAAGAGCACTTTTTGGAGTAGACACTAAAACTTCTGGCGAGATTTTCATAGGAGGAGAAAAAGTAGAAATAAAGTCTCCCAATGACGCAGTCAGATTAGGTATTGGACTTGTCCCTGAAGATAGAAAGCTTCAAGGGCTTATTCTTAGTATGGCAGTGTATGAAAACATCTCTCTCCCCAATTTACCTTTTATGTTTCCCAACGGTATTATTGATTCTAAAAAAGAATATTCCCTGGCGGAGGATTTGGTTAAAAAACTTAGTATTAAAACTCCCAGTATTTTCCAAATAGTTAATAATCTTTCCGGCGGAAACCAGCAAAAAGTAGTTTTGGCCAAGTGGTTAGCTTTAAAGCCAAGAGTATTAATATTGGATGAACCTACAAGAGGTATAGACGTAGGTTCCAAGGCAGAAATTCACCGTTTGATTGACAATCTGGCAAAAGAAGGTATTGGAATTATTCTTATCTCTTCCGAACTTCCAGAGATTCTTGCTCTATCTGACAGAATATTAGTAATTTCCAAAGGAAGAATAACTAAAGAGTTAAAAAGAGAAGAAGCAAACCAAGAAACAATAATGCAATATGCAATTATATAGCTTTCCTGAAGAAGTTAGTTGACGCACAAACAATTTTTACTGCTTTCTTCTCTGTCTCTTTCTCCTTGCAGCAGGCAAACATGTAATCTATCTTTTTCCAGTGGTTCTCTTTTGTCTTTTAGCTCCCCTCCTCTTGACCATTTTCTCCTCCACTCTCTCCTTCATATTTTTCTGTAATTACTGTATAGTTACCAAAAATGTCATAAATTACTGCTTGAGCCAAAATCCCATCACAACTTGTTACCGAAACCCTCCGAGACACAAAAGGAGGAGCAGTGCTAGACCCTGCTGACTTTCCATCTATAGAATATTCTACCTTGCTAACTAGTTGGGGGTCTTTAATATCCACTACCATATAAGCTTCTCCCCCAGAAGTAGCAGAACCACCACAAGTATTGCAAGTGCTCCCATTTTCTAAGGAAGCAGAGGTATCTTCTTCGTTTTCAGGAGGTAAACAATAAATATAAATGGTAATATCTTCTTGCTCTATAAGCCCCTCAAAAGGCTGGACAAAAACTTCAGTAGACAGCTCCAGAGGGTGGCCAGCCAAATCTTCTCCAAAAAAAGTTAATTCTGCAATCGCCAGAGGAATTTTATTATTCTTTAAATAACCCTCTGTTTTAATGTCTAGAATTTCTATCGTTACTGAAGTAGGTTCGGTTTCTACTATTGAAGCACCAGAAGCACTCCAGTTGGGGTCATACACAGTGAGGTTCAAAGCTAAAGAGCGAGTAAGAGAAGAAATAGTAGTTCCATCCGGTTTTTTGTAAACGATGGTACACTTCGAAAACACCGCTCCCACTTTGTTAATAGGCTGAAAATTAACAGTAACTCTTCTGGTATCTTCACTTTCCGGGGTCAAGTGAGTGGGCTCACTGGTAACCATAAATTTCGCCTGAGGAAACATAGGATTATCCGAAAACCACTGACATCCCGAAAGAATAGTCAGCAAAAGAAGGATAAAAACGACTTCTAATAGAAACCCTTTCTTTTTCAAGTTATCCCCTCCTTAATATTCAATAAGATGAGGAGTGATGAAAATCACCAATTCCGTCTCTCGATGAGTCTTATTACGCAAAACAAACAACTCCCCGATGAGAGGAATTTCACTTAAAATAGGAATACGAGTAATATTTTCGATATCCTCGCTCCTTATCAACCCTCCGATTACCAAGGTTTCTCCACTTTTGAGCCGAGCAGTGGTTTCTGCCGAGCGAGTTTTGACCTGAGGGTCAGTATAAAGTTGTCCAGCAAGATAATATTGCCTTTCTGAAGAGGAGCTCACCTCTGGCTTCACTTCCACCAGTATCATTTGGTCTTCGGTGAGAAGGGGAGTAACTTCAAGTTTTACTCCCACATCCAGAAATTCCACTTCTCCGGGGATTATATCCCCTGCTTCGTCCACTCCCTGGATATTACGGTAAGGAACCCGGTCACCCACGTTGATAACGGCTTTTTCTCCACTCAAGGTCAAAATGCGAGGATTACCCACAAGATGAGCCTTATTTTCCTTAGTTAGAGCATTCAGAGTCACCTCTACTAAATCCTGACGCTCCATAGCTCCTCCCAAAGATAACTCTCCAAAGGTAATCGCCCCGGTTACTCCTCCTACTTCCCAGTTAAATCCTAAGTCTTTAGTTTTCTCCCGGTCAATCTCCACCAGTTTTACATCTACCATAATTTGTGGCCGCTTGCGATCCAGATTTTTAAGAAGTTGGGAAGCTGCTTCTATTTCTTCCTGGTTTCCTCTCACTACTATTGCTTTTTGTCCTGTGTCAAAGCCTATTCTTTCCTCATCAGGAATAACGATTTTAAGAAGATTTTTTATCTTTTCCAGATCTCCCTCTTCCCGATAAAGATTGTTAGATAGATAAAAAGTTTTAACCCCCAGAGGAATGTCTATCTCTTTTAACATTTTTTCTATCTGATTCAGTTCTTCCGTCCTTCCTTTTACTATAATCGCCCGAGAAAACTCATCGGTCACTATTCGGCCTCCTTCTGTTACCACGAGGCTTAGAGCTTCTTTAGCTTTTTCTGGGTCGATATATTTGAGCTCAAAACGACGCATTTCCAGAAGACCAAAATTTTCCTCCAATACACTGCGATTAGCTACTACAATGTTATTACCCAGTTTTATCTGGCCCAGACCTTTCATAGTCATAATATAACCCAGAGCCTGGTCAAAAGTGAGATTTTCAAAAGAAACGCTTACTGTCCCGGTAGCTGAGTCGTCCACCACCATATTCACTCCCGCAGCTTTAGCTAAAGCGAGAAGAACATCTTTCACTTCCGTATCTCGAAAATCAAAAGAAAAAAGCCTCTCTTCTCCTCTTCCCGGAGGCAAGTGGAAAATCATACTTACTAAACGTCCCCCGGCTTCATCGTATATTTCATATTCCACTTTTTCCCGAAGCTCCACCCACAGACGCAAAACACCATCTTTTTCTATAAACATAATATTGCGCAGAGGTCCAATTCCCATAGGCCGCTGACTATAACCGAGACCATTAGTTGCTCCTTTAATATCTACCACGATATGGTAAGGGTCGGGAGAAGATTCTTCCCAGCTTGTGCCTTCGCTAAATTTAAAAGTGAGCTTAATTGTCTCTCCGTCTGCTCTCCAGAATAAATCCCGGAGCTCGAGAGATAAGGCATCACCCACTGCAAAAGATAGAAAAAGCAAAGCTATAATTCCTATCTGAGTTATTTTTCGAAAGTTAATGTGATTTCCCTCCCCTCATAATTTAATACTACTTCCTTACCTTCTACTTTAACCAATTTTATATTAGATGACAAGTTCTTTTCATTGGTCAAAATCTGAATTTTCCCTCCCACTTCCACTATTACTGCCTGCCGGGAGCCGGAGACTACCACCCCTTGTAGATGAACAGGTGGAGGAAGTTCTTCTTTTACCTCTACCTGTTCTTGAGGCGGGGTAGACTCTGGAGGAAGAAAAACCACTTCCTCTCTTAATTCTTCAGGAAAGGCTGCTACCTGTTCTTCCTCTATTTCCTGGGCAATAGGAATCGCAGAGTGAAATAAATCTCGGAAGTCAGCTAACTTTTCTTCAGGGTAACTCACAAGAAATAGTTCCTCTTCTTTGATATCATCTAAACTTGAAGAGGAAGCCACCGGAGAGGCAAGAGGAGATAAAACAGGAAGGCTGTTTTCTTCCTCAGAATTTAAGGTATTCCAGAAATTAAAACTTAAAAAAACCAGAAATCCCAAACTGGCTATCAAAGCCAGCATCCAATAAAAATCTCGGCTTCTCACTTGGTCTCCCCTTTAGAAAACACATAAGTAGAAAGCCCCATAGCGATCAGTAAATTGCCATTTTTATCCTCTTCTAAGTCAAAATCTTTTACTTGAATCAAACGAGGAGATTTACGGAGATAATTGAGAAAAAGTAAAAATCCATGATAATCACTCATAAGTTTGCTCTCAAAAGGTGCTTCAAGATAAGCAGGTTGAGATTTATCAGAATTTTTTTCTTCTTTTTGAGTCGCAGAAGCTTGAGGTTGCAAGGACTGGATTTCTACCCCGGAGCGCAGAGCCGAATCTTCAATCACCAAAAGGAGGTTGGAAATTTCCTTTTCTTCTGGTAGTCTTTCTTCCAGAAGTGAAGCAGTAGCGCGGAGCTCGGTTAACCTTTTTTCCAGCACTTCTAAATTTCTTACTTTTCTCTCCAGAGTAAGAACTTGAGTTTGCAAGTTCCCCTTCTCTTCCCTTAAGCTTTCCAGCTTCTCTCCCCCCGGAATCAGAACCAGGTAGAAAAAACCTATCAATAAACCGGCCCAAACCAGAAGAAAAATCGGCCAATTTTTTTCCAGACTCATGGAGTTTTAAACCTCCCCGATAGCGTAAAATGATAAACTCCCCCTTCCTCGAGAGTCAAAGAGTTGAAATCAACCTGGGGGAAAAGGTCCCGGTTTTGGTCCAGAGAAGCGATGAACTGAGCTAAACTAAAAATACTGTAAACCTTTCCCTCACAATTAAAAGAAGAAGGGTTAAAACTAGCTTTATCCCAGTGAAGGTCTCGGGGCATACACCCTCCCAGGGTATATACAATTTTCAGCCAATCGGGCTCACTCTGAATTAAATACTTGAGAGTATTAACTCTTTCTTCTACCACATTTATCTGGGCTTGCACTTCCTCCATCTTTTTTTCTCTTTCTTTCAGATTCGCTAACTGTAATTTCAGAGATTCTATATCATTCTCTAAAGATGAGGTTTTAATGTGAAGGTTAATATAAAAGGAAAAAGAAAGAAAGGAAAAAACAATGAGAACTACTATAAAGAATAACCTTACCCAGTTAGGAGTCCTTTTAATTATATACCGACGGGGTAGAAGGTTAATTTTAACTGGATAAGCTGACTTTAACTCCATAGTGATGCTCCTAAAGCGCTGAGGTAAACTTCTGCCGGGAATTCTCCCTTTTTTACTACCAGAGGGGATATTTCCCCTATATTTACCGGTAAATTTTCTACTAAAATTTGTCGGAGAAAAACAATTCGCCCTCCTCCTCCAGTCAAAAAGAGGTTTCGAAGGGAGTTGGAGCCAAATTCAGTTTGTAAAAAGGAAAGAGACCTTCGGAGTTCGGTCACCATATCCCCACTGGTCTCAGAAATTGCTTCCTGTATCTGGTATGGGATATCTC
>JARRCQ010000110.1 GCA_029982105.1 Candidatus Atribacteria bacterium
CATCTTTACACTTTCAATATGGACGAATATGCCGATGAAGAAGGAAACACTGCTCCTTTATCCTGGCCTGGTTCCTTCCAAAAAGCTATGTGGGATAACTTTTTCAGCTTGATTGACTCTCACCTTCGTCCTCCAGAGAAAAATATCCATTTCCCTACCAAAGAAGCTCTTCCCGATTATGCTCGAATGATTGAAGATTTAGGAGGAGCAGATTGCTGTTATGGAGGAGTGGGATGGTGTGGACATATTGCTTTTTGGGAAGCTCATCTGGGATTTGAATTTGGCGATGACCTACAGGCTTTTCAAAAAGCGGGACCACGACTGGTAGAGCTCCACCCTATGACCATTATGCAAAATGCTTTACATTCTTTCAGTGGAGATTGGTCGTGGGTTCCTCCTTGTGCCAATACCATAGGACCAGCTCAAATTGTGGGAGCTAAATATCGAAGTTTTTGGTTAGACGGATACTTAGGAGAGGGAGTAAGTTGGCAAAGATTTATTGCTCGCTTAGCAGCGCATGGACGGGTAAATACCTTAGTTCCCGCTTCTATTTTACAGAACTTCCCTGGAACTTATACTCTTTTGGGAGGTGTGGCAGATAACGTAGAAATTAAAATGGCTTAAAGAACCTGTAAAGAGAGTATTTCTCAAACAGTCTCTATCCCAATTGACAGTAAATAATTCATTGTTTAATATTAACAAAAATCCTTAAGGGAGGATGAAAAATGAAAAAGTATGGAGTAATTCTGTTAACTTTGTTGGTTTTGATATTAGGAGTAGCAAGTGGGGCAGGAGCACAAGATAAAAAAACTTATATAGTAGGAATTGATGGTGATTATTACCCCTTTAGCTATATTGATGAAAATGGCAACCCGGCAGGATTTGATGTAGAATCTATCAAGTGGATTGCTCAAGAAATGGGGTTTGAAGTGAAAATTGTTCCCATAGCCTGGGATGGAATAATCCCCGCTTTACTCGCCAAAAAAATCGATATGATATATTCAGGTATGACAGTCACCGAAGAACGCAAAGAGAAAGTAGATTTTACCGACGTTTATTGGGTAGTGAATCAAGCAATAGCCACTAAAGAAGAAGCCAACTGGACTCTGGAGGATTTCCTGGCTGGAAAATGCAGCGTAGGTACACAAAGAGGGTGCTCAGCAGCTATGTGGGTTGAAGATAACTTAGTAAAAACAGGGGTTCTTACTGAAGATAAACTTAAACTTTATGATAATTTTCCTTTAGCAGTAACCGACCTTCTCAATGGCCGAGTAGAAACGGTGATTATGGATGAACCGGTAATATCCAAAGCTATCGCTGGAAAACCATTGAAAACAATTGGAGTTATCTCTACAGGAGAAGAATACGCTATAGCAGTGAGAAAAGAAGATACTGAACTCAAAGCTTTACTCAATGAAGGATTGAAAAGATTGATGAGTTCTCCTTACTGGGAAGAACTGATCGAAAAATACGAGATGAAGTAAAAGGTGGAGGGCCTCTCTGCTGTTTTAGAATCTCTTCCTTACATTATATCCGGAATACCGGTAACCTTAGGACTCGTAGCCCTTTCTTTGCTGGTAGGGTTTGCCCTGGGAGTTCCAATGGGAGTAGCTATGGTCTACGGAAACCGAGTAGTGATAAAAATAATTCAGGTGTTTGTTTTTGTGCTGAGAGGCCTGCCTAATTTAGTGCTTTTATTTCTTTTTTATTTTGGCATCTTCCCTCTTTTGGGATGGAATCTTTCCCCTTTTACCATAGGAGCTATAACTCTGGGGTTGAGAAGTGCTGCCTATCAAACAGAAATTTTTCGAGGAGCCATTCTTTCCTTAGGGGAAGGACAGATGTTAGCCGCTTTGTCTGTGGGTATGTCTAAAAATCAGGCTATCTGGAACATAATTTTACCTCAAGCGCTGCGTCTGGCACTTCCGGGATGGTCTAATGAATATCCTATCCTTCTTACTGATTCCTCAGTAACTTACGCTATCGGGGTAGCTGAGATTTTAACCCGAGGGGGCCAGATGGTCACCAGAACTTATCAACCTATGCCTATCTACTTAACCTGCGCTCTGATGTTTATCTTTCTCAATTGGGGGGGAATGCAAATCATTCAATGGGGAGAAAAGAAAGCCTACATCCCAGGTTTAGGGAGGAAAAGGGAAACTCAATGAACACTACCAGTGCCACATCTATTTTAGTAGTAGAAAACATCTATAAGACTTATGGAAAAACGGAAATCCTCAAAGGGGTATCCTTTACCGTAAACAAGGGAGAAACCAAAGTTATAATTGGCCCTTCAGGCGCGGGCAAAAGCACTCTCCTTAAGTGTATCAATCAGCTTATCATCCCTGACAGAGGAAGAATATTTCTCAATGGAGAAGAAGTGCTCCATTCTCATTCTCATATCAATCGTTTTCGTCAAAAAATAGGCATGGTTTTTCAAAATTTTTATCTTTTTGACCATATTACTGCTTTAGAAAATGTAGAGATCGCTCTCCTTAAAGTTAAAAAAATGAAACGGCCTGAAGCACGAGAAAAAGCTCTAAAAGAATTAGCTCGAGTAGGAATGAAAGATAAAGCGCACCTTTATCCTGCTGAGTTATCAGGAGGACAAGCACAGAGAGTATCTATCGCCCGGGCTTTAGCGATGGACCCTGAAGTAATGTTATTCGATGAACCCACCTCAGCATTAGACCCGGAACTAACTGGAGAAGTACTGGAAGTTATGAGAAACTTAGCCCAGGGGGGAGTTACTATGGTGGTAGTTACTCACGAGATGGGTTTTGCCTCCTCTGTTGCTGACGAAGTTATGTTTATGGAAGAAGGAAAAATCTTGGAAAGCGGTCCCCCTTCACAAATTTTCTTCCATCCTCAAGAAGAGCGAACCAAAAAATTCCTCAGCCGCATCTCTGAGTTATACGGAGAGCTAAATAGAAATGGATAGCTTACTTTTTATTTACCAAGAGCTGTTGCCTGAACTGGGAAAAGGATTGATAGTTACTTTAAAGCTCATTCTTTTTTCCATACCTTTTGGGTTATTAACCGGAATCTTGGTGGCCATAGGAAGAGTATATGGCAATCATTTTCTTTCTTCCCTTAGCAAGCTTTATGTTATTTTTTTCAAAGGCTGTCCCCTCCTTCTTTTATTATTTATAATCTACTTTGGACTTCCCTCTTTGGGAATTACCTTCTCCCCTTTTGGGGCTTCAGTTTTAGGTTTTGTTCTCTGCAACGGAGCTTATACTTCAGAGTATATAAGAGGAGCAATTCAATCGGTAAAAACCGGCCAAATGATCGCTGCTCAAGCTTTAGGAATGACCAAGTGGCAAGCAGTATTTTACATCATCCTTCCTCAAGCCTTTCGTCGAGCTCTTCCTGGGGTGGGAAATGAAATCATCTACCTCATTAAATACTCCTCCTTAGCCTATATGCTTACTTGTATAGAGTTAACCGGAGCAGGGAAAATTATAGCCGCTCGCACTTTTCGTTTCACAGAAACTTTCACTGTGGTGGGCATAATTTACCTATTGATGGTCTTCGTAGCTACTAAAATTCTCCAGTGGGCAGAAAAAAAGTTTTCTTACCCCACATGAAGACCAAAACTTTACCAAGAAAGGAAAAACATCTTTCTCAGAACTCGCGATGACGGAATGGGGGGAGCGCCGTAGGCTGCCTTTTTTTCTGCACGTATTGATATGGGGTTTGCGGTTTGCGATGTAATTTACTTTTTAAAGATTTAGTAGTTTAATAGATCTTACAGAATACTATAATTAACAGGGAAGTGAAAAAATGGAAGTTCAGATAGGAAAATGCCGGCTAATAATTAAACAAGGGGATATAACCAAGGAAGATACCAATGCCATAGCGAATGCTGCTAACTCTCGCTTAGCAGGAGGTGGAGGAGTAGATGGTGCTATCCATCGAGCCGGAGGTCCTAAAATCGCTGAAGAATGCCGAAAAATAGGAGGATGCCCTACCGGGCAAGCAGTAATAACCAGCGGGGGAAACCTACCTGCTTCATATGTCATCCACGCTGTGGGGCCGATTTACCGGGGCGGGAAAAATAACGAAGCCGAACTTCTGCGCAGTGCTTACATTTCCAGTCTCGAGCTGGCTGATAAACAAAACCTGCGCTCTATAGCTTTCCCCTCTATATCCACTGGTGCTTATGGTTATCCTATAAAAGAAGCTTCTCGCATTGCTCTGCAAGCTATAATTGATTACTGCCAAAGCCATCCCCAAACCAGCTTAGAAGAAATTCGTTTTATACTTTTTACTACTCAAGACAAAGAAGTATATACCCAAAATTTAGAAGAGCTAATGAAAAACCTCTCTAACTAAAAATTCAGCACACTGACAAAAAGCTCGAGAGCGGTGACTGTAGCGATTTTTGAATTCAGAACCCAATTGAGCAAAAGTTTTATCTTCACCGGGAAAGATAAAAATAGGGTCGTAACCAAAACCACCATCGCCTCGAGGTTCTTCGGCAAGGTAGCCCTCACATACTCCTGTAAATATTTCTTCTCCCCCACTCCACACCAGAGCTACCACACAAACAAAGCGAGCAGTACGTTTTTCTCGAGGAACTCCTTGCAGAAGTTGGAGAAGAAGAGATATTTTATCTTCAGAAGAAGCATTCTCTCCCCCAAAACGAGCAGAATATAGTCCTGGCGCTCCATGAAGATAATCTACCTCTAACCCCGAATCTTCTCCTAAAGATATTTCTCCAGTTTTTGCAAACCCTGCTTTTGCTTTAAGAAGAGCATTTTCTGCATAACTTTCTCCTTTTTCCTCTACCTTTCCTATGTCACAAATTTCATAAATGCTTTTTACTGAAATAGAAAAGGGAGCAAAAATATTCTTGATTTCCTGGAGTTTACCTTTGTTTTGTGTAACTAAATATACTTCTCTTCTCAAGGCAGACCTCTTTTTAAGATTTTCTGCTCTAAATCAATGATTTCTCCAATCCCTTTCTCAGCCAAATCCAAAAGACGGTTTAGTACTTCCCGAGAAAAAGGCTCTTCTTCTGCTGTACCTTGTATCTCTACTAGTTCTTTTTTATCAGTCATTACTATATTCATATCTACTTGTGCGGCAGAATCTTCTTCAAAAGCGAGGTCTAAGAGTTCTTGTCCTCCTACTACTCCTACACTAATAGCTCCTAAGTAGTTCTTCACTATGCCTCCAGAAGATAATATTCCCCGATCTACACAATTCCATAAGGCTTCAGCTAAAGCTAAAAAGGCGCCAGTTATAGACCAGGTTCTCGTACCACCATCCGCCTGAATAACATCACAATCAATTAAAATAGTTCTCTCTCCTAACTTTCCCAAATCAATTACTGAGCGCAAGGCTCTACCTATCAATCTCTGAATTTCATGAGTTCTTCCTCCTACCTGCCCTCTCGCTGATTCTCGCAGGCTACGCGTGGTAGTGGCACGGGGAAGCATAGCATATTCAGCAGTAATCCATCCTTGACCACTATTACGTAAAAAAGGAGGAACTCTATCTTCTATAGAAGCTGCACAAACGATACGGTTATTACCCGCTTCCACTAAAACCGAACCTTCGGCATAGCGAAGATAATGAAGACGTATTTCTACCGGTCTTAGCTCATCAGGCCTACGTCGATCGGGTCTTCCTCTCCAGACTGTTTTATCCTTTTTAAAATAAAAGTCACCTAACTCTTGGAAATTATTGAATTTCGGCAATTAATCTTTCATCCCTTTCTAAGGGTTGAGAAATATCTATATGACCACACAATGTGGAAGTTTCTTCCCCATCTATTAATATTTTTACTTTCTTTATTTCCGAAAAAGAGGTTAAAGTATTAACGATGGCATAAATACTCAAAAGTTCCTGAGAAGTTCCTCCGGACTGATTTTTAGCCATTTCTGCACTCAAATCCACATAAGCAGTATCACCTTCCAGAAACACCGCATTCAAATGGGTAGAAGAAGGTATAGGATTATACAAAGAACGATTCTGAGGCCCCTTGAGCAGTTCTTCCAATATTCTTTCCATCCATTTACTATCTTTTTTTATCTTTCTTTGCTCTCCTACTAAAGCAGTAAAATCAGGATTAGAAAAGTAAAGAATCACTTCTTCCTCAGAAGATGGAGCTTTCCCTGGAATAATAGTAGTTCCAGATCGGAAGAGCG
>JARRCQ010000111.1 GCA_029982105.1 Candidatus Atribacteria bacterium
CAAGTAGCTTAGAAGAGGGTAAATTTTACAGAAGCAGCTATGTGTGAGGCAAAATATAAAATAATAAATCATAAAAACACTTGAAATTATTGTTGTTATCACTAAAAATAATTATAGCCTGGGGAAAAAAGAAGCCTTCACAACAAGGAATTAAAGTATTGTAAGGTGGTTAACAAGTTTATAGAGCCAAATAGAGAAGTAAGGCAGTAAGTAAGTTAATTATATATAGTCTTTGATTTCTGTATTTATTTTTGTTTTTGTATTTTTTTGGGGGTTATAAGGGGACAAAGTCTCCTTATAGTTTGCTATTATATATCAAGTAAGGATCAAGATGGCAGTTAGCTATAATGGATTTTGCGGTTAACTATATTATCCATAAAACAGGAGGAGAAGGAAAATGAGGAGACTATTTGGAACCTTTGGCATCAGAAGGGTAGCTAATGAAGTTCTTACTCCCGAGATGGCTACAAAATTAGCTCTCAGTTTTGGAACTTTTATCTCTGGAGAAGAAGTGGTAGTAGGCAGAGACGCTCGAAAACACAGCGAGATGCTTTATTATGCCGTGATTTCCGGGTTGCTTTCTGCCGGATGCTCAGTAACCGAGCTGGGAATTACTGCTACTCCTGCCCTGCAGTGGGCTTGCCGACAATGGAATCAATGGGGAGCTATGATTACTGCCAGCCACAATCCTCCTCAGTGGAACGGTATAAAATTTATGGAAAAAACTGGAAAGGGATTAGACAGAGAAAAAGATGAAGAAGTAGAAAAAATCTACTTTGAAGAGCAATTTACCCGTGCCCCGGGGATGAGAATTCAGTCCGAAACTAAAAAAAGAGATATCCGCTGGGATTATATCGAAGCCATAATCCAAAAAGTAGATGCTCAAGCGATAAGAGAAAGAAAATTCCGAGTGGCGTTAGATTGCGCTAACGGTGCTCCTTCTCTCATCACTCCTTATCTTTTGAGTGAATTGGGATGCCAGGTAGTGAGTCTCAATTCTCACCCTGATGGCAACTTTCCCGGAAGAAATCCCGAACCTGTTCCTGAAAATTTACGAGATTTAATCGCTCTGATCCAAAATGCTCCTTTTGCCGTGGGATTTGCTCAAGATGGGGACGGAGACCGACTAATCGTGATTAAAGAAAACGGAGAGTTCGTTCCTGGCGATTTAAGTGTAAGCTTAGTAGCTCGAGAGTTAGCTCATCGAGACATCCCCGGACCCATAGCTACCACTGTAGCTACTACCCACATTTTGCAAGAAATTGCTCAGGAAACTAACCGAAAAGTAATCATAACTGAAGTGGGAGATTTAGTAGTAGCCAAAGCTCTCCAAGAGCACGGAGGGATATTTGGCTGCGAGGAAAATGGAGGAATGATTTTCCCCGATTTTGTATGGGGAAGAGATGGAGCTATGGCTGCAGCCCAGATTCTTCACCTTATGGCCAAAGAAGGAAAAAGCCTGAGCGAACTCCTCAGTCAGCTGCCATCTTATTATCAAGTAAAAACTAAATTAGAAATAGACCCTCAAAAAAGAGACAAAATTTTAAACGAAGTACAAAAGGCAATAACTGGAGAAAAGAATCAAAAAGAGCTCATCACCATCGATGGTTACAAAGTAGTTTTTGAAGATGGAAGCTGGCTATTAATTCGTTTCTCAGGAACAGAACCATTGGTGAGGGTCTTTGCTGAATCTAAAGACCAGGAAAAAGCCCAAAAGCTGGTTCAGAAATACTTAGACCTCATCAAAGGAGTTTAGTCCCGAGCTAAATATTGAAGATAATAAAAGTTTTCTTTCTTCTCCCGAGCTAAATTAGTAAAAGGGCCGTGTCCAGGAAACACAGAAGTCGAATCAGGAAAACAACTAAAAATCTGCTCTAAGGAGGAGATGAGGTCTCGAAACGAACCCCCGGGAAGGTCAGTTCTTCCTACCGACCCGGCAAAAAGAGTGTCACCGCTAAAAAGCCAGTTTTCTATGGGAAAAAAGAGACACACACTTCCCGGGGTGTGGCCAGGGCTAAGAAAAAAAGAAAGTTTCTCCCAGGGGGTGTTCAAAAAGAGATTGTTTTCTCTTACTACCCAGTCAGGAAGAGGAGAAACAAAAGGGGAGGAAAAATCTCGAGATAAATTCAAGTCCGGGTTAGTTAAATAAACTAAATCCCTTTCTCCTATCACCAACTGGGCCCGGGGAAAGTGTTCTTTAAAAAAAGCATTACCCCCGATGTGGTCAATATGGCCATGAGTGTTGATGATATATTGCAAGTTCAAATTCTCCTTTTCTATCTTTTCTTTTATTTCCCAAGAGGGGATAGCAGGGTCAATAATCATAGCTTCTGAATCATCGCAAATCAGGTAGCAATTGGTGGACAATTCTCCCAAAACAAAATGCTCTATTCTTAAAGTCACTTGTTTCTCCTTTCTTGGCTATCTAAGATTATGGTAACTGGACCTTGATTATGAATTTCTACTTCCATAAAAGCTCCAAATACTCCTCTCTCCACTTTTACTCCTTCTTCTTCCCATCTTTTGCCTATTTCCTTATACCATTTCTTTGCTTCCTCTGGGTTAGCAGCCTGGTCAAAGCTGGGACGCAATCCTCGCCTACAATCACCATAAAGGGTAAATTGTGAAATTAAAAGAATTTTCCCTCCCACTTCTTTTAAATTCCGATTCATTTTACCTTCTTCATCTTCAAAAACACGCAAATAAGGGACTTTCTTGGTAAGGAATTGAGCATCTTTCTCTCCATCATCTTTGTGAACTCCTAAAAAAACTAAAAGACCATTTCCAATTTCTCCCACTACCTCTCCTCCCACTTTGACCTGAGCTTTTCTTACTCTCTGAATTACTGCTCTCATCTTAAAGCAAACGCTCCTCCTCGCCGTACACCTCTTACGTTGGGTATTTTTCTCACTTCCCGAAAAACGCTATCTAACTCTTGTCGGTCTTTAACTTCTAAAGTAAGGTATATTCGCGCTTCATTGCCTATAGTGTTAGCCCGTATGGCTTTAATTTCCACTTGGAAATTGGATATAGCATTAGAAACATCGGCTAAAAGTTTGGGACGGTCTAAGGCTTCTATCACCACTCCAGTGTGATATTTAGCTCCTCCCTCTTCTCCCCATTCGGCTTCCAAGAAACGTTCCTCATCGTGAGAAAGTTTAGTCAAGTTAGGGCAATCTACCCGATGAATGGTAACACCTTTACCTTTGGTAACAAAAGCCACGATTTGGTCTCCCAAAACAGGAGTACAACACCGGGCTAACTTTACTGCCAAACCAGTAGCCCCTTGAACAATAATTCTTTCTTCTTCTCGGCTAACTGTAGTAGAAGATTTCTTTTTTTTCTGCAGCCGACGGCGAATGGTATAAGGAACTACTTTATTTACCACTTGACGAGCGCTATATCTTCCTTCACCAATGGCGATATAAAGTTCTTCCTCTTCTCGAAGCTGATTTTCTTCTCTAAACTGAGAAAGGTTTCTTACCACCAACGCTCTTTCTTCTGGAGTAAGAGAATATTTTTCTAATTCTTTTTCCAAGGCTTCCCGACCTTTTTCTCGGTTGATATCTTGATTTTTCTTACGCAAGAAAGCCCTAATTTTATTACGAGCTCCCGGAGTTTTAGCAATTTTCAACCAATCAGGGCTGGGACCAGAGGAAGAACGAGAGGTAATTATTTCTACTATATCACCACTTTTGAGTTCATAACTTAAGGGCACAATCTGTCTATTAACTTTAGCTCCTACACAGTTGTTTCCCACTTCCGTGTGGATGAGATAGGCAAAATCGATAGGAGTAGAGCCTTGAGGAAGTTTTTTTAAGTCTCCCTTAGGAGTAAAAACGTATACCTCGTCATCAAATAAACTTATTTTCAAGCTCTCCATAAATTCCTGGGTGCTTTTCAGGTCTTGCTGCCATTCTAATATCTGGCGGAGCCAGTTCATTCGTTCGTCAAACTTATCATTACTGTCTGCAGTTTTACCTTCTTTATAGCGCCAGTGAGCAGCAACTCCATATTCTGCCACCTGGTGCATATCCCAGGTTCTGATTTGCACTTCCATAGGTGCACCCCGGGGGCCTATAACTGTAGTGTGGAGAGACTGATACATATTAGATTTAGGAACAGCAATATAATCTTTAAATCTACCCTCCACCGGTTTCCACAAAGTATGAACTATCCCCAGAGCAGCATAACAGTTTTCTACTTCTCGGGTAATTATCCGAAGAGCAATTAAATCAGGGAGGTCTTCCAAACTAATTTTCTGCCGATTTAATTTATTATAAATGCTATAAATATGTTTAAACCTGCTTTGTATTTCAGCTTCAATCCCGACTTTCTTCAGGCGAGCTTCTAACTCGTTTTTCGCTTCTTCTATTTGCTTTTCCTGTGCCTCTTTAACTCTCTCTATGCCCCGTTGAATACTGCAGTAAGCTCCCGGGTCTAAAAAAAAGAGGCTGAGGTCTTCTAGCTCTGTTTGAATGGTATTAATCCCCAAACGATGAGCAATGGGAGCAAAAATCTCCACAGTTTCCCGAGCTATGATTTCTTTTTTATCCCGATATTGATACTTAAGGGTACGCATATTGTGCAAACGGTCAGCTAACTTGATTATGATAACCCGCACATCTTGAGCCATAGCAATGAAAAGACGGCGATAGTTTTCTACTTCTGCTTCTTCTCGACTACTATAGCTAAAGCCCCGACTGAGTTTAGTTACTCCTTTTACCAGGTTGGTGATTTCTTCTCCAAACTTTTCTTTGAGTTCTTCTTCAGTAACTTCACTATCTTCTAAAACATCATGAAGAAGAGAAGCGGCAATGGTATTTTCATCCATCTTCAAATCAGCCACAATATGAGCTACTGCTAAAGGATGAACAATAAACGGCTCCCCAGATAGGCGGGTCTGGTTCCGGTGAGCTTCAAGAGAAAAAGAAAAAGCTGTATTTATTAAATCACGATTGAACTCCGGATGGTAAAGGCTAACTTTATCCAACAAAGATTCTATAGTCTCTACCCCATTTCCCCCAAAGAACCAACCTCCTCAATTTTTCTATTTACAACGAAACCCGTCTTTCAAAATTCCCAGAAGGCTAAAGGCGGATAAGAGAGTAAACAGGATAAGAAGATAGTTTGTCTCTACCTTTCAAAGATTCTAATTCGATGATAAATCCGATACCTACGATGTTACCTCCCAGTTCTTCTACCATTTCACACACCGCTTCAGTAGTTCCCCCCGTAGCTAAAAGGTCATCTACAATTGCTACTTTCTGTCCTTTCTCTATGGCATCACGATGAATTTCCAAAGTAGCCGACCCGTATTCCAAATCATAGGTCTTAGAAAGAGTAGGAGCGGGGAGCTTCCCTGCTTTTCTCACTGGCACAAAACCACAACCCAGAAAATAAGCCAAAGGTGCACCCACAATAAATCCTCGCGCCTCTATACCTACTACTAGGTCTATTCCTTTATTTTCAAAAATCCCTCCCAATCTTTCGATAGCTTCTCGAAAAGCCACGCCTTCTTTTAGCAAGGTAGTAATATCTTTAAATTGCACACCAGGCTGGGGAAAATCGGGAATATTTCTTATATATTGAGCCAAATCCAAATCTAACTCTATTTCTTTCACTTCTTGATCCTCCAATCCTGAATTTTTAAATAAGGATAATTTCCTAAGTTATCGCGGTGCACCTCAAAAGCGAGGTCTACAAGAGAAGAATTAACGAGATTCGCCGCTTTTTCTTTACCGTTAATAACTACCATCTCCTGGGCTTCTTTCCCCTGCTTTACTAATAACCGGAGGTGTTGATCGTTTCTCCCCCATATCCAGCTTCTAACCAAAGAAGCATCTAAAACAGCAAAAAGAGGAGGGGGATTTTTCTCTCCAAAAGGCTTAAGCTTTTCTAACCAGAAAAGGGTTTCTTCATTAACTTCCTGCAAGCCCACCAGAGCATCCACTACCAATCCCCGCAGAGACCGGGCTTTTTTTACTTCTTCTCCAAAGTTATCATTCAAAAAACGCCTAAACTCCTCTATCTGGTGGGAAAAGAGTCGCAGCCCAGCAGCCATTTCGTGCCCTCCGTAGCGC